>NZ_CP102451.1:1575000-1875000 GCF_024637875.1 Vagococcus luciliae
ACTTAGTCCTCCTTATCATATTTATAAGTGAGATAAGCCCAACTGTTTAATCCTATAGCAAAGGTCAATGAAAAGATTCCAAGAGTCCATCTATATAGAACTTCGTAATCTGTAAATAAAAAACTAATTGCTAAATTCGAAATTAATCCAAAAAGTAAAGCTATTTTAAGAGCATTCACAGCTGCTTTGTTTTTATTGGCAATCAGTCTTTCATCGTATACTGTTCCTAATTTGTATAACCAAATATATTGAAACCCCGCAAAAAACGAAAAGAACAGTAAGAAGTTTGGTTCACCCTTAATCCCTAATACACCTATACAACCTAAAAAACCAATTAACCAACTTTTATTTGTTAATGCTTTCTTCATTTAATTCTCCTCCTAAAGTGATATATTTATCTCTTAATGATACAAATATATCACTATGGAGATATTTTATCAATGGAAAAGAGTTTATATATAAAAAAACCAAAAAGAATTTATATCTTTCTGGTTTTTTTAAGTTTATTATTTCTTCTTCGGTTCGTCTTCGTCCATCTTAAGAACGGCCATGAAGGCTTCTTGTGGAACTTCAACTGATCCGATTTGTTTCATCCGTTTCTTACCTTCTTTTTGTTTTTCCAGTAATTTACGTTTACGAGAGACATCCCCACCGTAACATTTCGCCAACACGTTTTTACGTAAGGCTTTGATATCCGTACGAGAGACAATTTTCGCACCAATTGCTGCTTGGATAGGCACTTCGAATTGTTGTCTTGGAATTAATTTACGTAGTTTTTCAACGATGGCTTTCCCACGTTCGTACGCAAAGTCTTTATGCACGATAAAACTCAAGGCATCAACTTTTTCAGCATTCAATAAGATATCCATCTTAACTAAGTTACTTGTTCGGTAGCCTATCAATTCATAATCAAGAGATGCGTATCCTTTTGTTCCAGATTTTAATTTATCAAAGAAGTCAAAGACAATTTCAGATAATGGAATATTGTAGACGATATTAACACGATAATCATCTAAATAATCCATCGTCACAAACTCACCACGTTTACGTTGAGAAATTTCCATGACAGCTCCAACGTAATCATTTGGCACCATGATTTGTGCTTTAACATAAGGCTCCTCCACGCTATCGATTACACCTGGCTCTGGAAATTCTGCCGGATTGTCAACGATGACTTGTGACCCGTCTGTCATATTCACATGATAAATTACAGATGGTGCGGTTGTAATCAAGTCTAAATTAAATTCACGTTCTAAACGTTCTTGGATGACGTCCATATGTAACAAACCTAAAAACCCACAACGGAATCCAAACCCTAATGCTTGAGATGTTTCCGGCTCAAAATCAAGAGCAGAGTCATTTAATTGCAGACGTTCAAGAGCTTCACGTAAATCATTGTATTTTGATGTATCAATTGGGTATAATCCACAATACACCATTGGGTTCATTTTACGGTAACCATCTAAAGGTTCGCTCGCAGGATTATCCGCTAACGTAATGGTATCCCCTACTTGTGTATCTTGAATATTTTTGATACTTGCTGTTAAGTAACCAACGTCCCCTACCATCAAGAAATCTCTTGGGACAGCTTTTGGAGAGAAGATTCCTACTTCACTTACTTCGTATTGAACACCGTTATTCATTAATTGAATGGTATCCCCTGGTTTTACGACACCGTCAAAGACACGAATGTTTAAAACAACCCCACGATAAGAGTCGTACACAGAGTCAAAAATCAGTGCTTTTAGTGGTGCATTCAAGTCACCATCTGGCGCTGGAACGTATTCGACGATTTGTTCTAGGATATCTTCAATCCCAATTCCAGCTTTTGCACTAGCTAAAACTGCTTCACTTGCGTCAATCCCAATCACGTCTTCGATTTCTTTTCTAACACGCTCAGGATCTGCTGCAGGTAAATCTATTTTATTAATAACTGGTAAAATTTCTAAATCATTATCAACCGCTAAATACACGTTGGCTAACGTTTGAGCTTCAATCCCTTGAGCTGCATCTACCACAAGTACAGCCCCTTCACAAGCGGCTAAGCTGCGTGACACTTCATAAGTAAAATCGACATGCCCAGGTGTATCTATTAGGTGAAAAATATATTCTTTTCCATCTTTCGCATTATAAGTTAACTCAACGGCATTTAATTTGATTGTAATACCGCGTTCTCTTTCTAAGTCCATTGAATCAAGTAACTGTGCTTGCATTTCACGGTCAGAAACGGTTTCGGTCTGTTGTAAAATACGGTCAGCAAGCGTTGATTTTCCATGGTCAATATGTGCTATGATGGAGAAATTCCGAATAGATTCTTGTCTTTTTTTCATTTCATCAAAATTCATCGTTATCTCCTACTTTCTATTAATCAGCATTTTCAATTATACCAATCTTTTGAGTGTTTTTAAAGTATTTTCAAAATATGTTTGATATAATAAACATTATCAAATAATAGGAGAAAGATAAATGGAATCAAAAGATGCACACGAGAATTTAACCTTAAAAAAGGTCGAACTAAAATATTTGAAACAATTTAATGAGTTACTTCGTTATGTCTTTCAAGTCACTGACTCTGATATTGAGGAGAGTGGCTATGAAGATGAATCTGAAATTATTCGTGCCAAACGTCCTGTCTTACGTGAAGCAGATGTTTATGGTTGGTTTACTCAAGATGATGAGTTAATTTCTCAATTAGCTATCTATCCTTGTGAGGTTAACATCCATGATACTGTCTATGAAATGGCTGGTTTAACTGGTGTTGGAACGTACCCAGAATACACAAACATGGGATTAATGAGTGATTTGATTAAATTAGGTTTAGATAAAATGCGTGATAATAAGCAATGGATTTCTTATCTCTACCCTTATAATATCCCTTACTACCGTCGTAAAGGGTGGGAAATTATGTCTGATAAAATATCCTTTGAAATCAAAGATACTCAGCTACCTAAAATCGTTGATGTGCCTGGTTATGTTGAACGCGAGGATATTGACCATGAAGATGTTTACAAAGTCTATGACGCATTTGCTGAACAAAACCATGGTGCAATGATTCGTTCTGATTTAAACTGGGAAGAATATTGGCGTTGGGAAAATGAAGAAGAACGGACAGCCGCTATTTATTATAGCGCAGATGGCGATCCTTGTGGGGTTTGTTTTTATTGGATAGCTGAAGAAGTGTTTCATATCAAAGAGATGTTTTACTTAAACCAAGAAGCCAGAAAAGGTCTTTGGAATTTTGTGTCTGCCCATTTTTCAATGATCGACCGTGTTGTTGGTGCTACTTATAAAAATGAGCCAATTGCCTTTTTATTTGAAGACAGTGAAATAAAAGAATCCATTGAACCTTACTTTATGGCACGCATTGTAGATGTTGAGCAATTTATCAAACAGTATCCGTTTATCACTACGGGTAAGCCATTCCACTTTGTTGTGACTGATCCTATTGCTGAGTGGAATAATAACAACTTTAGTTTAATGTGGGATGAGGATAATCATTTGACTGTAACAAATGAAGCCATTGGAAATCCTGTTTATGTTGATATTCAGACACTCACCGCTCTTCTAATGAGTTATAAACGCCCGTCTTATCTGTATCGTATCGAGCGATTAAAAACGGATAAAGAAACACTTAGAACCCTTGAGAGAATCATCCCTGACCAAGAAGCTTACTTTAGTGATTATTTCTGATAGGGTGTTGGATTTCATAAAAAAGGACTTAACAAGAATCGTATCTTGGTAAGTCCTTTTTCCTATATATCAGATTGATTTATTGGCCATCTAGTTTGTTGTTTGCTTGGTAAAATTAATGTAATGAAGATAATAATATTACCAATAACAGGTAAAAGATAAAATAAAATCCACCAGTTGCTATGATCACGATCATGCAATCTTCTCGCACGAACAGTAAAATTTGCTAACCAAATTAAAAAAGTTAGCACAACAAAAATAATCGTTACCGAATTCCACTCTTTAATGACCCTTGAACCGTCAGACATAAAATCAATATACTTATAAGTTCCTGTTAAACTAGTATAGAGAGCCAAAACAAAATAGTTAATCACTTGTGGCCACCAATATTGAGCTCGTGTAGATGAAGCATTCATTACTGTCATATTATTCCAATATTCTTTATAAGCGTTTATCATATAATCACCTCCTATTTTTCCATTGTAAAACAACTTAACAATTAGTCAAACATTATATTATTTCGGTAAATAATTTGGTAACAGCTTTAATAATAAGTCTGTTAATGCATCAGGTGTCATAGTACTTAAATCAACCTGTCCTTTAATAACGAGTTCCATTAATTCTATATAGGCATACCCCAATGCACCAGTAATAACCATTCCGACACCACCAGATATAAGGCCTCCACCAAGTGTTCCAACACCAGGTACTAGTTTAGCAATATTACCGGCTAGCGATTTTCCTGATATCATTGCAGCATAGACCCCTAACATACTAGTTAAAGCTGTTTCTATTTTTTGCTTATCAACTTCAATTCCATAAATTGAGGTGATTTTGGTCATCATCGCTGTTTGTGATGTCATCATTATCGGAGCATCTGCCCCAGGTACAGGAGCAAATCCCGTTCCAAAATTAGCGGCCATAGTAGCGGTCACAACTTTAACAGCCTCATTATGTTTGACTTTGATAGAAGCTTCTTGTGAATGGATAAATGACGCTTGTAACCCTTCAGGTAAAAGTTCAACAGTAGCATCAATTAATTCTTCAATCCCAAAGATGCCTTGATGTTCTGTTTGCTTTGCTAGCACTAATATAATATCAAAGGAAGAGTCGATTAATTTTTCTATTTCATTTTTTAAAAGAGTAGCTTCTTTTATGTCAAAGCATTTTGTCAATACAATAATAACAGGTAACTTTTGATCAACTAACCACTTGATAAATGATATTTCAGCCTCTTCAATCCTAGCACCTGATCCAGAAATAACATACCACACAACATGGACATCATCGTCTGTTGTTTCAGTTGCTTGAACTTTTTTTATTAGTTGTTGAATAGGATTTCGTTTGAATGATTTGACCACGCTTTTTATATCAAACCCCATCTTACTAATTTCAAATCCTACAGTATCATAAATTCTAACAGGAAAATTTTTCTGTTCAATCAAATGAATATCCTCTGTAACAGGTTTACCAACGCCCGTTTTTACTAAATCTTCACCAAATACCGTATTAATCAGTGTGGATTTTCCAACGCCACTTTTTCCAGCAATCAAGAGATTAACCTTTTTTAGCTCTTTATTTTCTTTCTTAACATTATTAAATGTTTCTTCAACATATTTTTTATAATTCGCTTGATCCATGTTCTTTTACCTCTCTTTATAAAAAAATATTAACTGGATACACAATATTATTATCTATACTTTTATTATAATATAGAGAATCTTTTAAGTATAATTATCTAACTTAATCAATGGTAAGTTTTCATTTAATCTCCTGATAAGTTGTCATATTGATTTTTAAAGTTTTAACATCGATTACTTCCTGTAAACCTTATCTACCTATCTATTAATTTCTGTTTTCTAAATGATTTGTTTTGGAGAATCTTCCTTTGAACTTTCAGTTACTGATGTTGAGGATATAGATATTTGAGTTAATTTTCCAACATCTTTTCTACAGAATATTCTATCTTAGGTGTCCGACTACAACAAACCAATAATCTTATCTTTATTATTCTCATATATTCCCTCTTTTAAATGATATTGTATCTAATTTGTATAGATAGATTATTATCAGAAATCGTTATTTCTTCTTTTACACCCACTCATGATGTTTTTGGTTATTAATCGTTTCAAATACAAAAAACACCAATCTATGACGAGATTTCCACTCATCATAAATTGATGTTTATAAAAATGAATTTTAGTGTTTTCTTCTAATATAAAAAGCACCCATTGACATTAATAATATGCCTGCTCCATAGAAAATAGGACTCATTGAACGGGCTTCACCTGTACTTGGTAAATTTGGTTTATTATTATTTGTTGTGCCATTTCCACTTGTTGTACCACTTCCATTAGTTCCTGGTACTTTTGATACATTGTGAGAGTTTGTCAAAGTGATATGTCCTTTACCATCATCTGAGACAGTAGCAGTATAGCCTTTTGGTACATCCACTTCTTTTACTGTATACTCAATGGTTTTACCATTTTTCTTTTCATCTAACTCTTTCCAAGTATATTGCCACTTGTTTCCTTCGTTTAGTGTCACAGGCTTACTTGATTCTTTGCCATCGGCATAGAGTTGAACGCTAATATCTTGTGGACGAATACCATCTTGGTTGTTTGAGTCACTCCAATGTTTTGATACAGTGACACTTGTTTTTCCTGGTGTGTAACTATTTGTAATGTTATTGTCTTTGATTGAGACGGTGTAGTCAGGCACACTGTCTTCGTTAACCGTATAAACAATTGGTTCGCCATTTTTATATTTATCTAAGTCGCTAAACGTATAAGCCCAATTATCTTTTTTAGTCACTGTTTTCGAGTCAACTTTAACGCCATTTGCCAATAAGTTTACCTTGATTGATTCTGGGCGTTTACCATCTTGATTATTGGCATCGTTCCATGTTTTCTTACCGGAAATTTCTGTTTTTTCTGGTTCATGAGAGTTTGTGATTAAACTATTCCCATTGGCATCATCTGAGACAGTAGCAGTATAGCCTTTTGGTACATCCGCTTCTTTTACTGTATACTCAATAGTTTTACCATTTTTCTTTTCATCTAACTCTTTCCAAGTATGTTGCCACTTGTTTCCTTCGTTTAGTGTCACAGGCTTACCTGATTCTTTGCCATCAGCATAGAGTTGAACGCTAATATCTTGCGGGCGAATACCATCTTGGTTGTTTGAATCATTCCAAACTTTTTCTCCTTCAATATTTACTTTTTCTGGTGTATGTTCATTTTTTAAATATAAAGCTTTACCATCATCGGTCGCTTGAATACTTAAATTGTAGTCTTTAGAATCAAATTCTTCCCTAACGGTATAATAGGCAGTTTGACCATTTTCATTTTTTAATGGAAGATTTTTCCAAATATATTCCCAATCATTTGCTTCATCTAGATATTTAATGTCTCCAAATTTTGTTTCTTTTCCAGAGGTAATACTTTCAGATTGGTCAAAACTGTAAGGTTGGTCACTTTGATATAGCTGTACTGCTAATTTCTGAGGTCTTAAACCATCTTGATTATCTCGATCGTCCCAATGCTTTAATACTGAAAATGACGTTTCAGCACTATCAAAATCAATACTAGCACGAGTAACTAATCTTTTTTCTATTGGTTGTAAGGTCCCAATTGGCTGTAGAATCGGTTTAGCATAGTAGACAACATAATAAGATTCTTTACTTCTAATAAGAGTATCAATATTACAATATAATTCTGAATCAGATGCTTTATTTTCATCAATAATTTTTTTAGGAATGCTTATTTTTATTGTTCTACTTGCAAAATCTGGCTGGGTTGAGACCTCATTTGTGATATCCGTTACTTTTCCATCATTAAGTAATTGAACTTCAATATTGGTATCTTTATCATCAATTTCAACTAGTTTTTCTGTTTCAGCATCCATATTGTCTTCAAAGAGCATATTGTAGTAATAATTATCTTTATCTTCCCCGTTTGGAATAATCTCTTTAACGTTTATTTCTATATTGTCTATTTTATTGATGATTTGTTGATAACTATCACTATCATCTGTTTTTTCTTTTGCTTCTTCATATAATTGTTGAATCAAAGGATTTGATTCAATCACAATATTACTAAAATTTGCTCCGGTTAATTTCCATATAGCGATTTGTGTCGCAGTATACCTCGTTAAATTATTCGCTTGTTGATAATCAGGTACATTATTTACAGGACTATCTTTATCAATATTTGTATAATAATTTTGCATCAACCATAGAACTGGACCAGATAGTTTTTTACTTGTATCTAACGTATAATCAACATTATTAGGATAGTATCTACCTTCATCTAAACAAAAATAAATATTTTGATCATCATCTGTCAAGGTATATAATCTTGAAGGCATCAAATTTAAATTATTTAAATGAACATCCGGATTATCTTTCAAATTAATATCAAGTCTAACATTTTTTTTTGGCTCATCTGGTAATTTACTTGCTTCAGCTTGAATATTAGACATTGAAAAAATAATTCCTACTACTAAAAATAAGAAAATCGATATTTTTTTCATATTTATCCCTCTTTTTTTATATATTTGGTTATATTTTAATCTAAAAAACAACAATTAAACAATATAATTGCCACTAATATTAAAAAAGTTTCATTTTTTGTTATTTAGTCATTAATAGAGACATTTTAACACCTTTATAGTAACAAAAACTCTCTCTTTATGACAAGAATAAACTTATCATAAAGAGAGAGTTTGAATCTTTTTAGCTTATTTTATTACTAATTAGTGACTTTCCATTAGTTGCAATCATTTGTTTCACTACTTCTTCATTCCAATAGGCAATTCAAATAATGTATTATCATATCGTTTAAGATGTTCTATCTATAACGTACCACACTGAGAACAACCAATAACCGATTTACATATCTTTTCTCAGCGCTAATAAATAGTTGGTATTATAATTTTTTTCGTTCGTTTTCTTTAGCTATATTTTTTTGTAGGTCTTTGACAAAATCTTTTGTATCAATCATACTTGCCCTATTTTCAATCGTTGCACCTTTATTTATACCACCTAATCCTGTATTAACCATCTTTCCCCATCCTTTTAATGGGTCTTTTCCTTTTGCTCGTAATTTATCATTTTTTAACCGTATTTTTTCTGATTTTAAGAGCTTTTTATCTGTCATGATTAAACCCTCATTTCTTTTTAATTATTATACCATAATTAAATATGCCAATCTTCGTTTATTGAATTCAATGAGCGTTCCCTCAACTGCTCTTACTTAGACTATTACTGAAAAAATATGATAAAAAAGAAAAACCTACCCTATAAAGATAAATTTTCTTAGATTTCATATAAACATATCAATGACCTCTACAACATCTATCCAGGTCAACATGTCACATTGCTCGATTTTTTCTAAATGACGTTTTGTAAAATCAATCGATCGTAACTGGTGGGTGACAATTTCACCTTCTACTTGTTGTGGCTGTTTAATCGTCACGTAAGTAGAAAAATCTCTATTTGTTGACGTGATGGGACACACCAAACAAAAACCAGTATGCTGATTAAATTCGTCTCGACTAACAACTAAAGCTGGTCGACGTTTTTTAATTTCTTTACCTTTTGATGGATCAAAGTCCATCCAGACAATATCCTTCTGTTTTGGCGTGTTCATTTAGTGCTCGTCCCCTTCAGACATCATAATATCCCACTCAGTATCTTCTTGTACCACAGAATCTCTAAAACCTGCCCAATCCTTAGCATCTTTAAAAATATCTTCTTTTTTAGGTTTTAAAATATAGGCCTCTCCAACTTTAGTAATAGTAAACGTATCTCCTACTTCAGGAGAAATATCTTTAGGGAAAATAGCACCAACAGAATTTCCAATTTTTCTAGCGACTGTTTCCATTACTTTCATCTCCTATTCACTTGTTAAACTAAGTATAACTAGATTTAACAATCTTGTCAAAGATATTCCGTATACCTATGATAATGACATGCTATTGTTATAAACTTCCCATTTCTTTTTTAAACGATTCATTTTTTGTCTATTTGACATATGACTTGGTTCTTTCTTTACATCTTTTAAAAATACCCATTCACCAAATCTTTTGAGAGTTCTCCTCATTGCTTCTTGTTGTGTAAAACCTTCAGATATATATTTATTAATATAGTGATATTGACCTGAGAGTTTAATAATTTTTGGATTAATTGTTTTGTGTGATATATTAATTTGATAAGTATCAAAACAATGACTGAGCCTCGAGTAAGCTCCTCTATAAGTTAAAATATTGTTATTTGTACCGTTATTTTTAGCAACTTTTAAAAGATATTCACTTTTATTTAACATCTTAATATCCTCATGACCAAATCTGTTTTGCAAAATATACTTTTCATGGATAACATTACTTATAGCATGTCGAATTTCATTATCTATATGAATTATTCTTGAGTTATTATCTTCTTTTTCAATTTTAATTTCATTATTTTTAATGTTTAATTCTTTGAGATACCTAATTTCATCTTTTTCCTCAATACGACTAAAAGTTAGTCCTTCAAATATAAGTAGCGGAATGATACCATTCTGTGCATTTTTTGAAATATTAAATAATTTTAATAATTCTTCTTTGGTAATAGGTTCATCAACTAAAAAAATATTTCTAAATCTATCTGATTTAAAATAAATTTCCCAACCTAAACTATTTAATTCAACTTTAATGAATTCTTCTAAAAAAAGTTGTATTTCCATAAATACTTTAACTCTAAATCTCATACCATAATATGATGTATCATTAAAAACAACTGGAATAATATCAGTTACTTCATTTTTATTAGCCATGTATATAGGTTTATTTGAAATAGATTCAACTTCTTCCACCCAATCTAAAACTCGATATGCATAGTTTAATGATGATTCTGTTTCCCATAATTCTGATAAGTTACTAAGAAATACTTTCTTAGAGCTGTCACCGTAAGTGAAGATAATTTCATTGTCATTCATATCTAAAATCTCAAAAATAATATTTTCTTCGTTATATTTGACAATTTCTTTATCTAGTTCAACTGCTAATTCTTTTAAAATTTTACGTCTGTTTTTTTCATTTTTGTCATATTCTTCTGGTTCGGTACCTCTCTTTAATAACTCATTTAATAGAGTTTTTATTTTTGTTTTTTTTGTTTTTTTTAACAATTTTGAACAATTATTAATATTAATTTTTAACTCATACATATTTTATCTCTCTTTAATTGTATTTTATTATATCTTTTTATTCCTATCAGTTTGTGAACGTTTGATCTTTTTAACACTTTAAGAAAAGTATACTTATTTACTTAAAATAAAAAATCTAGAAAATTATATATTTTCTAGATACTAAATTATACATTTCAACTCTTACAATATTAGTTAGCAAGAAACGTAAAAATAAATCATTCAAGGTTTTAAGAATGATAAGGTTTGGTTTTATTTTTCGACTTTGAAATCAAATGTCGTTTTTGCTTGATAATTTGGATGGGCTTGTAAAAAGTTTGAAATGAGTTCTGTCATATCAACTGTGACTTCTTTGATAATTTTTGACGCATCAAACATCGTATAATTTCCGCCCCCAACTGCTCGGTACTGGTTAATGACGATATCAAGTTCGTCTGTCATCTTAACTGGCTTACCTTTATAAGTCAACTCAACAACACGTTCACCAATAGGATTAGATACGATAACTTTATAGCCAACACCACTATACATATCATAATTGTAATGCTCTGTTTTCGGGTATAAGAATTTGTCACTCACGACAATCTCGTCATCCTCATTAAGAGCAAAATACTCCGCACTTTGTTCAAGTGCATC
Organism: Vagococcus luciliae; assembly: GCF_024637875.1. Classification (NCBI taxonomy): domain Bacteria; kingdom Bacillati; phylum Bacillota; class Bacilli; order Lactobacillales; family Enterococcaceae; genus Vagococcus; species Vagococcus luciliae. The sequence continues at coordinate 1,586,511 of NZ_CP102451.1, forward strand.
CTTCAAATCTTGGCCTGAAACAGTTAACACAGCTAAAGTATTCGGATAAATATAATTTGTCACGATGTCACGCATGGTCACATCAGACTGGAATCCTTTACTGTCATTATCAAACAATGCTGTACCAGAGATATCAACGCCTGTCGCATCCATCTGCACATCTTGAATGAATTCAATGTAGGCATGCCCATTAATTCGCACACTCATTGGATCAGTAATCGTCATGTCTCCATCTATGTGTCCAAGCGGTTGATCCAACCAATTTTCGACAGTATCTAAAACTGGTTTAAACGTATCGACGATTTCTTTATCAGCCACATAGTCAGTCATAGATAATAACTCAGCTGTGGAGTCTGTCACTTGTTTATGATCATCTAGTGTCAATGTCATTTTTCCAACATGTTTGGCTTTGTCCCCTGGTTGGGTCACAGGAGTGTTATTGACTTTTTCTGCAATCACTCGGTGTTGATGACCAGTAACAAACGCATCAATCTCCTCAACTTGGGTCACGATATCATAGCCTTCGTTTTCCCCTGTTAAGTTTTCAGTTGCTTTACCAGTCTGCAAATCTTTTTCAAATCCACCATGATAACTCACAATGACAATATCTGCTTCCTCTTTAAGTTTCGGCACATATTGCTTCGCTGTTTCAAGTGCAGATAAAAAGGTTAATCCTTTAATCGTTTCAGGTTGCTCCCAATTTGGAATATAGGGTGTTGTCAGTCCTAGAACGGCAATTTTTAATCCATCTTTTTCAAGAATCACATAAGCATGACCGGTGAGTGGCTCATTTTTGTCATTCAAAATATTGGCACAAACAATTGGGTAGTTGAGTTGATTGACTGTATCAAGTAAGTACTCAACGCCATAATTAAATTCATGATTGCCAAGAACACCCACATCATAACCAACTGAATTCATGATATCAGCGACTTGTTTACTATCCTGTTGTTTAGATAGATAATAACTCATTGGAGAGCCTTGTAAAAAGTCCCCATTGTCGATTAATACAACAGTCCCATCTTGTTTAGCCTGTTCATCTTTAATGGCTGTAACAGCTTTTGATAACCCAAATGACAAATCTTGATTGACTGCTCTAAAATCTGTCGGGTATAAATAACCATGTGTATCACTGGTAGAAAGAATTGTTATCTTATCCATTGACTAATTTTCCTCTCAAATAATTTGATACGACTTCAACAATTAAGATTAACACGATTAATCCAATTAAAATTGAGCCAACTTGGTTCCAACGATATGAGTTCATCGCAAAAATAAGCGGCGCCCCAATACCACCTGCTCCTACTAAACCAAGAATAGTTGCATCACGTAAGTTCATATCAAAACGATAGATAGTAATGGAGGTAAAGTTAGCAATTAATTGTGGGATAATCCCAAAACGAATTTTTTCAAACGTTGTACACCCAAAAGAATCCATTGATTCTAAAATACCTGTATCAATTTCTTCAATAACATCAACATATAATTTTGATACCATTCCAATCGAGGTAAGAGACATAGTCATCACACCGGCAAATGGTCCAGGTCCAGTCACACGGATAAACATTAACCCATAGACTAATGCCGGAATCGTTCTAATGACAACCACAAAAGCTCTCATGAATAAGTACACAGGTTTTGGCATAATACTTGGTGCCATTAAAAACGCGATTGGTATTGATAAAATCGCTCCAAAGATTGTTCCTAAAAAGGCAATACAGATTGTTTCGAATAATAAGTAAGGCACACCTTGCTTTGTACCATTAAATAATAGATTGGTATCTGGTTGGACAATTCCTTTAAGGATGTTTGCAGCGATTTTTCCGCCACCTTCGTCCATCGCGTTAAAATTTAACGCTGACAATGACCAGATAAACGCACCAAGTAAGACAGCTACTAAAATAACGTATTGCTTTGTCTTATTTGGTTCTTTGTTTAATTCAGTTAAGATACGTTGATTCATATATGTCTTCCTTTTCTATTGTAATTTTTTACGGAAATATTCGCTGATTGTTTCGATGATGCCAACAGTGATAACTAAGACCACTAAAATCGTTCCAACATTTCCATAGTCACGCCAACCAAGTTGTTCGTTTAGTAAGATACCTAATCCACCAGCTCCAACATACCCTAAAATTGAGGCATATCGTAAGTTTCCTTCGAAGTTAAATAAAGATGTCGATAGATAAGATGGTAAAATGGCTGGAATCACACTATAACGAAAGGCTTGCAAACGTGTTAGCCCCATTGATTCTAGTGCTTCAAATGTCGACATATCCAATGATTCGATTTGTTCGTACGTTAATTTACCAACATAAGAGATAGTAAAAATAAAAATAGCAACAGTTCCTGCCATTGTTCCTAAACCAAATACAAAGGTTGCGATTAATGCAATAACAATCGTTGGTAATGTTCGTAAGAAACTTAAAATCAATTTGAATAATGACGAAACAAAGCGGTTTTTTACAATATTATTAGAAGCCAATATAGCAAATGGAACAGCTAATAATGCCCCAATGAGCGACCCTAATAAAGACATTTTAATCGTGTCAAAAAGAGGAACCCACACTTTATCTAAAAAATCCATTTTAGGTGGAAACATGGCTTTTAGCATCACAAAAAACTGATCGCCACGAGTTATTAATTGCGTGAAGTTAAATTGTGTTACTTGAATTGAAATATACATAAATATAAGAACTAATAACACAATCAACGGAGTGTAAGATGCTTTTTGAACGACTTGTTTTCCATTTGGCAAAGTGATCGTTTTTTTACGCATGATTACTCTCCTTTCTTATCCCCATCATAAATGGTTGATAATACTTCTTCTGTCACGTCTTTTGATGGGCCATCATAGACAATTTGTCCTTGTCTAATCCCAATCACTCGATCAGCATATTCTAATGCCAAATCAACATGGTGAATGTTAATCAATACAGAAATATCTAAGTCTTTGTTGATTCGTTTAAAATCATCCATGACCGTTTTAGCTGTGACAGGGTCAAGTGCCGCAACTGGTTCATCAGCTAAGATAACTTCTGGATGACTTGCGAGTGTTCTTGCTAAGGCCACACGTTGTTGTTGTCCACCTGATAGTTGATCTACTCTGACAAATGCTTTATCTAAAATCCCAACGTTATCAAGAGACTCTAAGGCTGTCACTTTGACGTCTTCTGGGAAAATCCCAAATACACGTCTCCACCATGGTAACTCAGGTACAGACGAAATCATGACATTTTTTAGTACAGTTGCACGTGTAATAAGATTAAATGATTGGAAAATCATCCCTATTTTACGACGAAATTCTCTAATTTCTTTTCCTTTTATTTTACCCACGTTTGTGTCATTCACCATTAAGGTTCCTTCAGTGATATCATGCATACGGTTGACGCAACGAATTAACGTTGATTTACCCGCTCCTGAAAGTCCGATGATTGCCACAAACTCCCCTTGCTCAATTTCTAAATTAATATCTTTTAAACCCACATACCCATTTGGATAGACCATTTGGACGTTATCAAACTTTATCATCTTAAAATCCTTTCTAAAAACAAACTGCCATCATCAAAAGAGATGATCGCAGTTTGACGTGTCGTTTTTCTTAAATTTATTTAGCGTCTTGAACTAATTTTTGTGCTTTTCGTTCATTATCATAGTCTTTAGGATTTGCTTCTACATAGCCTTCATGACTGTAGATACCAATAACTTTTTTACCTTCATCTGTTTTAGCGATGTTGATAAATGATTTTTGTAACGCTTTTTTCAAATCATCTGTCATTGTTTTAGAGTTTTTACTTACTGAGATTGTATCGTTATAAATAGCTGGTGTTACGCCAATAACGTTTGTTTCATCCCAGATAGATTTATCGCGGCCAAACTCTTTTTTCCAGTTTTCTTCATTGTCACGACGAGCATCAGCATAAGTTAATACCACATCAACTTGACCTGAAGCTAAACGAGCAAAGGCACTACCGTAAGAATCTGATTGTACAATATTTTTTAAGTCAGTGATTTTTTTATCATAGTTTTCGTTTAACCATAGACTTGGGTAAATATATCCAGCTGGAGAAGATGAACTCATCACACTCCATGAAAGATTATTTAAATCATCCCATGATACTTTTTCACCTTTATTTACTTTATCAGCAACTGCTTGGCCTTTTGAAGATGGTCCAGCAATCATTAATGCACGGTAAGAATCAACTTGTTTGTCAGTTGGCTCAGTTGGTTTGTTTTCATTCCAAACTTTTGCTTCGTCTGAGTCGATTGACAACCCAGCACGTGTTGCAGTTAAGATAGGTTCTGCCCCTTCATCATATAATACATATGTACCACCTGGAATAAATCCAATGTCAAGTGTACCTGAATCTAGTGACTCACCAACCGCCTCAAAGTTAGTTCCAACAGTGATATCGATTTTTTTAACGTCATATCCTTGTTCTTTTAACTCTTTTTGCATCAACTCTTTTAATGGTTCAGTTGCAGAAACAATTTCCTCTGGATCTCTTGATGGGACAAAACCAACTGATAATGTTTCAATGGTTTTATCATCTTTACCTTTACTTGATTCGCTTCCTTTATCTTTAGCAGAATCGCTACCACATGCACCTAGAGTTGCTACCAACGCAACTAGACCTGTATACTTCAATACTTTTTTAAACAATGACTGCTCCTCCTTTAAATTATCTGCATCCGTTTTCTTGAATACTCCTAAATTATAGCATTTTACTATATAAAAGCAATTACATTTACAAAAAAATGTCTTAAAAACGAATATTTTACCTTACTTTTACGTTAAATTAACGGTAAAGGAAGATTAAAAAAACAAGTGCAATTTTGCACTTGTTAATTATTTTTGTAATTCAATTTTGATACAACGATTCATGATAACATCTGTTATCCCATTATCATATAAAAGATCAGCAGCTTCATCATTTTCGATCCCTAATTGTGCCCAAAAAACAGGCGCATCTGATTTTAAGAAATCTTTCGCGACATCAACTAAGGCTGCACTTGGTCTAAAGACATCGACGATATCAATTTTTTCATCAACTGATTCAATAGAAGGATACACTTTTTCGCCTAAAATCGTTTTTCCTTCTTTCATTGGATTGACTGGAATAATCTTATAACCTGCTGCTTGCACCACTTCTGCCACACGATAACTTGTTTTTTCTGGATTATCACTTAATCCAACAATCGCCACAGTATGAGCATTATTTAATATTTCTTTTACTTTCTTGTCCCCTAAATCTTTGTATGCCATCATTATCAACCTCCTAATTGTTTCATTTATTATAACAAAAAAAAGCGATTACTTCTCTTAAACTGCTTATCTCAATTGTTCACTCGTTTATTTCGTGGTAAAATGAATTAGCGTTAAGGAGGATAAAACGTGAAAACTATTTCGTTATTTATACTAGCCTATTTACTAGGTTCCATTCAATCTGGTGTGTGGATTGGAAAATTCTTCTATCATAAGGATATTAGAGAGTTTGGGAGTGGTAACACTGGGACAACCAATACTTTCCGTGTATTAGGAAAACGAGCTGGAACAGCCGTATTATTTATGGATATCCTAAAAGGAACGGTAGCAACTTGTTTACCAATGTGGTTTGGTTTATCAATTGATCCATTGTGGTTTGGTGTCGCCGCGATATTGGGACATACTTTTCCAATATTTGGACACTTTAAAGGTGGTAAAGCTGTGGCGACAAGCGCTGGGATGTTACTAGCCTATTCACCGACTTTTTTCATCTATTCAGCTAGTTTGTTTATCATCTTTTTATTTTTAACTAGTACAGTTAGTTTATCAAGCATGATTAGTGCGATTATTATTACCATTTCTACTATAGTATTACCAATTTATGCACCATTTATTTTAGCTGAACAAAATTGGTTACTCACTTCACTTGCAGTAGCGATTACATTATTTATTATTATTCGTCACCGTGATAATATCAAGCGAATCAAAGCAGGGACGGAAAGCAAAGTAAATTTTGGTTTAAGAAAAACAAAAAACCGTTAGACTCCATGGTTAGTCTAACGGTTTTACATTTTCTATAAAAATGTAATTATGCTTCTTTAGTCATAACATCTTTTCCATCATAATGACCACATGAAGGGCACACATGATGATTTTTTCTCATTTCACCACAGTTACTGCAAGCTGTTAAGCCTGGTGCAGACAATTTATAATGAGTACGACGTCTATTTTTACGAGCTTTTGACGTTTTTCTTTTTGGTACTGCCATTTAGATACACCTCCCTACTAACTTAAATACGTGACAAGTCACATATATTCCAATCCTACTACTCATCTTCCTTGAAAAAGTCAGATAATTTAGCAAGACGAGGATCAATGGTTGATGCTGCTTCAGTTTCTTGTTCTACCTTAATATCATCTTCTGAAACAACTTGCCAAAAGTCACCTTTTGGTAATTCTGTTGATTGCTTTTCTTCTTCTGTTAAAACTTGCAATGGTAAATTTAATAGGATAAAATCTTCAATTGCTTCTGTTAAATCAATTAAATCTTTTTCCAAAATAATTATCAAGCTTTTCTCATCATCTGATACATCTTTTAATGCATCATACTGTTTTGGTGTCATGTATTCTTCATCAATCAGAAGATTTAATGGCAATTCCACAGGTTCTAACGAACGAGATGATGGAACAGTAAGAATGGTTTCAATTGTCATATGAGCATAATAACCTATCTCATCGACTTCTAAAAACCCATTGACTTTAATTGGAGAAATATCAATAATAGATGGTTCTCTTTTCTTCAAAGAGGCTGATAAATCAATTGTTTCTAAGAAATCAACTTGACTTCCTCTAAACTTATTTAATTCGGACAATGCCCACTTCATTCTATCACTCCTTAAGCAACAAAAATAATTATACTAGTCTGTAATTCCTTTGTCAATCAGTTTTTAATAACATCATAGGGTTTAAATTAATTATCCAATCGGCGATTTTCACCAATCATGGTGATTTGCTTTGAAAGATATTTAATTCGCTCCATAATACGTTTTGCTTTCAATGGTTCATCGTCTCCTTTTTGTGAAAAACGAAGGTGTTCTTCCTCTAACTGTTTCATATCTAAGTTAGAAGAAAAAAAGGTTGGTAGTTTTTCTTGCATACGATATTGCAAAATAACTCCTAATACATCATCTCGTATCCATGCGCTCATAGAATCAGCTCCGATATCATCCAGCATCAGAATTGGTGTTTTTTTTACGGTATCAATCTTTGATGCGACGCTATCATCTTTAATTGATTGCTTCATCTCCACACAAAAGGTTGGAAAATGGATAATGGTCGTTCGAATCCCTTTTGTTGCTAATCCATTCGCAATAGCTCCCAACAGATAAGTCTTTCCTACGCCAAATGTGCCATATAAGTATAGCCCTTGATGAAATGCTTTAGGGTTCTCATAATAATCATTCATAAACGTGATAGCATCACTTAATGCTTCTTTTCTTTCAGATGTAATGTTAAATTGATCTAACGAAGCGTCTTTTATGTCTTTTGGCATAGAAATGGCTTGTACGCGATTTCGAATGGTCTCATACTCTTTTTTCTTCAATAGTTCTTCAGTTGGAACATAGGTGACATCGATAAAATGATGATTTAAAAATAATTTTGGTTCATATCCTGGCGCAATCATACTGGGGTCATTAGTAAGAAATTTTTCTTTTTCTTTGACAAACTCATATAGTTTAGCTGAACTTTTTAAAATATCATCATCGGTCAACTGATCACGATGCTCTGCAATAAACGTTTGAACATCTTGATCTTTTTGCACAATTTCCATTAGTTTAACTAGACGGTCTTGGATATTTTGGTTATTAACGGTTCGATTCAGTTGTTGATTAATGTGTTTCATGATGATTCACCACCTTGATTAAATTTCTTTAATTGTTGTTCTAACATAGATAATTCTTCTCCTGAAAGAGGTGTTTCTTTTCGACTGTCTTCTGTTGCCCAGTCTGGTAATGTTTCTTTTCTCGTTGGTTTTTTCGAGTAATTTCGACTATAATTCTTACTTGTTGCTTTCTTAGTCGATTCTTGTTTGAAACTTTTCACTTGTTTTAAGGCTTCAGATGCTTTAAACACTTTATTTTGTGCCCAATTATTAGCAATCGTATTCACCATATTTTGATTAAGTGATGGATTGTTTAACACAACCAACGAATAATGAATTAACATATTAATCACTTCATCTGGCAAGTTAGATTGAGCTTTTAAATTTTCAATCGTCCAACGTTCATTTTGCGCAACAAACCCATTTTTTTGTTCTTTAATGGCCTTTAAAAAAATGAGTGGGGCTATTCTTTCACACGATGTAATTACGGCAATTTCTTCCGGAGAGAATCCTTGGTGTTTCAAATCGTTTTTATGGCGTTCAATTGCTTGATCTTCTTCTTTAAGTGTTAATGGTGTCACTTGGTTATTTTTTTCATTTAATGCTGTCGATTTAGCTTGATGATATTTTTTATAAATATGACGTTTAAATTCTTTCACATCAATTTTATTTGTGACATAGTCTAAACAATATTTGACATGACTCACCATATCTAGTTCATTTATACCATATAATCCATGAATCGTGTAAACAAGTGGTTTAAATTCATTGGTTAAAAAAGTTTGATCGATGTTTAAACCAGACAAGTTATCTACGAAAAATTCCCAATCAAATGTTTCACTTTCTAATTTTGGTTTAACAGGTGTTGGCACTTGCTTCATGATCTGATTTGTTTGTTCGATTAATTTATTAGATTGGACTAATCGCTCAGAACTCAACTGGAACGTATCAGTATACTTATTCGTAATATCACTATAATCAGATAAATCAGGCTGATCAGGTTGAAACATATCAACTAATAATTGAAATCGTTGTTCTCCCACCCTGTCTAATAATAATAGACTCAAGACATCATCAGCTAAAAAAACATGCGGTGGTAAAACATTGGCCAATAGATAAATGTAATGATACCCTTCATCTTTTTTTCTAACATAAGTTTTTAATAGCCCTATGGCTTCCAACTTGATACGTGATTGGTATAATTCCTGAAGCCCATTATTTATTATATCTTGTAACACAAAATGAGCGGTTGGTTTCTTAAATACCGATACATTACTTAATAAGTTATGATATAGCATTAAAGCATTCCCACCAATGATTGGTTGATACAGTAGGTTTAAAACACGTGTATCTTCTCCATTTAACAGGCAATAACCATGAACTTCAAATGTATCTTTAGGCTTTAAATGGGTCTGTGTGTTCATCACCTAATACTCACTTCTCTTTCTAATCATGTTTTTCTTTATCAATAATTTCTTGTAATTCTTTCAAAAAGACACTCATATCTTTAAATTGGCGATAAACACTGGCAAAACGAATATAGGCAATCTCATCAAGATTAACTAATTCTTCCATGACATATTCTCCAATTAGATTAGTAGATACTTCATTATCTCCTTTTTGTCGGACTCTATTTTCTACACGTTCCACAACTTGTTCCATCTGATCCATTGACACTGGTCTTTTTTCAGCTGAACGGACCAAACCTCTTAGTATTTTTTCGCGATTAAACTCTTCTCTTGCCCCATTTTTCTTTATAACAAGTAAAGGAGCAACCTCAATACGCTCGAATGTGGTAAAACGAAAGCCACACTTTTCGCATTCTCTTCTACGACGAATAGCACGATTATCATCTGCAGGACGACTATCTACAACTCGTGATCCATTATAGCTACATTTTGGACACTGCATTTTTTTCACCTCTTCATAAACTGTCTCAATAGACGAAATAGTAGCACTATTATAACATGTAACACCACTATCGGTATAGGAAAACTAGTTTAGACAGATTAGTCCATTATAACAAATTTTTCTCCATACTAAAAAACAAAGAATCTTTTCTGATTATTTTGTATTTAATAATGACTATTTTTCTTTAAAAATCGACTATTTTATGACTATGTAAAAAATATGTGTTAATATTGCAAACTGTGTGACACATCGTCACTTTAGGTGTAATATACAATCGTAAGTAAATATATTAAGTGAGGTGTTCAACGTGACAGATACTAAAACTGCACAACAACAAACTGTCAAACATAAATGGTGGGCATTAGCCATACTTGCTCTGTCTGTATCTCTAGTTGTAATAGATGGAACCATTGTTAATGTGTCTTTACCCGTCATTATGAAAGATTTAAAATTATCTTTTACAGATGCTGAATGGATTATTACGCTTTATTCTTTAATTTTCTCTTCTTTATTAATTACCATGGGACGCATTGCAGATAATTTTGGTCGAAAAAAAATGCTCATTACTGGAATCGTTATTTTTTTAGTTGGTTCTATAATGGCTAGTTTTTCAAAAGATATTACCTTTATGTTAGCTGCTAGAACCATGCAAGGTATTGGGGGAGCTACCGTTTTACCAACTACCTTATCAGCTGTTAACGCACTGTTCTTTGGAAAAGATCGTATTGTCGCTTTTGCTGTATGGGGCTCAGTGATTTCTGGTATGGCAGCTATTGGACCATTGTTAGGTGGGTATTTTACCACTTATATGACATGGCATTGGATTTTCTGGATTAATTTACCAATTGGATTATTTATTATTTTAGCGGCTTTAAAATTTTTACCTGAAACTTATGGTGAAAAGATGACGAACGGTTTTGATTTTATTGGCTTTATTTTATCAACTATTGGGTTAATTTTATTAGTATTTGGTATTATTGAAGGACGTAATTATGGTTGGTGGCACGTAAAAGGCGATCATCCCACTCTCTTTAACTTATCTATCATCCCAACCCTACTTGTTGTAGGAGCTATTTTCTTTGCTTTATTCTTAGTTTGGGAAGCACATTTAAGTAAAACAAATAAATCTCATTTACTTGATTTATCACTATTTAAATTCAAAAGTTTTTCATTGGGTAACACGATTGCAGGGATTGTGGCAATTGGGGAATCTGGCTTATTATTCTTATTACCACTATTTTTACAAAATATTTTAACACTTAGTCCTATTAAATCAGGAGCAATTTTGGCGATGATGGGGCTTGGAGCCTTTTTAGCTGGTGGAATGGCATCATTTATTGTTGAGAAAACGTCTGCTTCATTTGTGGTGTCTCTTGGATTGTTCCTAGAAACACTTGGCTTTTTTGGATTCTTTAAAACGGTTGATCCCAATAATGGATTAACTTGGATTATTGTTTGGTTAATCGTATATGGTATTGGATTAGGTTTTGCCTCTGCCCAATTAACATCTATTGTGTTAAAAGATGTGCCACCTGCTCAATCAGGTCAAGGGTCAAGTATTCAATCTACTGTTCGTCAAATTGGTTCCGCATTAGGAATTGCGATTATCGGGACAGTATTTGGTTTACAACTACAACACGATATCCCAAATACACTAGACAATGTTGGGTTGCCAACTCAAGTTCAACATTCACTTGAATCAAGTGTGATTGATAGTGCAGGTTCATCTATTCGTGTGTTAAAACAATCAAATCCTGAAACATTGCATTTAACAAAATTAATTCAAGATAATATTGTTACAAAACTAGACCATAACTTTACAAACAGTGTGGTTAAAACAATAGGTATTGCCTCCATTATTATGTTTATTAGTTTTATTTTAACGTTTGGTCTTTATAAACGAAAAGATAAAGCAACAGAATAAAAAAACGAAACCACCTGAACGAAAACGCTCAGGTGGTTTTTTATGAAAAGTGTGTTAGCCAATTATCGACTTGTTTTAATGTTTCTTCGATTGATCCACTGTTATCAATGACAACATCCGCTAATCGTTTCTTTTCTTCTAAATCCATTTGACTTTCGATTCGTTTTAACGCATCTACTTCACTTAAACTATCACGTGACATTAAACGAGATAATTGCACCTGTTTTGGAACATAGCAAACCATGACACGATCAACGATTTTATCATAACCGCCCTCATATAATAATGGAATATCCAGTACAATCAGTGGCTGTTCTTTTTTTTTATAGTCTGAAATTTTCCTCAAGATATTCTCTCGTATTTCATCGGATAAAATAGTATTAAGGCGTTCCCTTTTTTTATCATCCTCAAAAATAATCGACCCTAATTTTTTTCGATTAAGTTCCCCATTGGATACAAGAATACCTTCACCAAAATGAGCCACAATCTGATTTAACCCAGTTGTATTAGGTTCTACAACTTCTCTAGCGACGATATCTGCATCAATCACAGGTATCTGTTTTGATTTAAAAAACTGACTAATCGTAGATTTTCCAGAAGCAATGCCACCTGTTAACCCTAATAAATAAGTCATCGTTGACTCCCCCTAATCATGAGTGACTTGACAGATAGGACAAAAGTGCGTGCCACGTTGGGCTACCTTTATTTTTTCAATCGTGTGCCCACAACGTTTGCAAGGTTCACCTTGTTTGCCATATGCCGATAAATACACTTGAAAATGACCAGCATCACCTAGAGCATTTTTATATGTTCTAATGGTTGTTCCACCAGCCTCTACAGCTGTTGCTAAGACATCAATAATAGCTTGATGAAGTGTTTCAACTTCATTATCCGTTAGTTTTGACGCTATCTGCTCTGGGTGAATACAAGACTGATACAATGCTTCGTCTACATAAATATTGCCTAACCCTGTGACAAGTGTTTGATCTAATAATAGTGGCTTAATAGCACGATGTTTTTTCTTTAATTGCTGCTTAAAAATCTCTAAATCAAAATCTGGTAAAACAGGTTCCGGACCAAGTTTTTTTATTCCTTTGTACTCTTCACCCAGTCCTTTAGGTTCTAATGATAAGCGACCAAATTTTCTAACATCTAAATAACGTAATTCCGTTCCATCAGTAAATTGAAAACGCATATGGGTATGTTTTTGAATGTCATCTGTTTGATTATGATACTCAAATTTTCCTTCCATTCGCAAATGGCTAATCATATCATGATGACTTAATTTAAAAATCAAAAATTTACCACGTCTGTCCACATCTAAAATCGTTTGACCGACTAATGTATGAATAAATTCGTCTACTTCAGGGGACTCAATAATTCTTCCCCAATCAACGATAACATTACTAATTTCTTTTCCTTTAACAAGTTGAACCAGTCCTTTTCTGACTGTTTCAACTTCTGGTAATTCAGGCATTCACTCTACCCCTTTATCTTATTTGGCATCATACCATGTGTCACCATAGCTACTATCTGCTCTAAGTGGGACAGATAATTCAACGGCATGGTTCATGGTTTCTTCAACTAATTGTTGCAAGGCTGGTATTTCTTCTTCAGGTGCTTCAAATACTAGCTCATCGTGTACTTGTAACAACATCGTTGCTTGCAGGTTTTCTTCTTTTAATCGTTTATGTATCTTAATCATCGCAATTTTTAAAATATCAGCAGCACTTCCTTGAATTGGTGTGTTAATCGCTGTTCTTTCAGCAAATGAGCGTAGATTAAAGTTTCTAGCATTAATATCTGGTAAATAACGGCGACGATGATACAACGTTTCAACATATCCCTTATCTTTTGCTTCTCGTACAATGTCTTCCATATATTTTTTAACACCTGGATACATCGTAAAGTAACGGTCGATAAACTCTTGTGCTTCTTTTCGTGTAATGCCTAAATTTTGAGATAAGCCATAATCACTAATTCCGTACACAATCCCAAAGTTAACGGCTTTTGCTTGGCGACGCATATTGCTATCTACGTCTTCAGCTTTTTCAATACCAAACACACGCATCGCTGTACTTGAATGAATATCCATTCCTTCAATAAACGCTTCTTTTAAATGCTCATCATTAGAGATAGCAGCTAACACACGCAACTCAATTTGAGAATAGTCAGACGCGAATAATTTCCATCCCTTTTGTCGTGGGACAAATGCTTGACGAATTTTACGCCCTTCTTCTAATCGGATTGGAATATTTTGCAAGTTCGGGTCAACTGAGCTTAGTCGCCCTGTTTGAGTTAGTGTTTGAATGTATCTGGTATGGATTTTATTGTCTTCAAAAATGACCTTTAACAAGCCTTCCACGTACGTTGATTGAATTTTAGCTAACTGTCGATAAGACAAAATACTATCAATAATTGGTGACTCACCCTGTAATTTTTCTAATACGTCAACCGCTGTCGAATAACCGGTTTTTGTTTTCTTAATAACAGGCAATCCCATTTTTTCAAATAAAATCACACCCAATTGTTTTGGTGAATTAATATTAAATTCTTCACCGGCAATACCGTAAATGGTTTGTTCAATCTCACTTAATCTCTCAGCAAATTCGCCTTTCATTTCTTGCAATCGACTCGCATTCACCGTGATGCCTTCTATTTCCATATCAGCTAAAATCAACGCAATTGGTAATTCGATGTCATAAAATAAATCAGCTTGGTTCTTATCTTCAAGATCTGTCATGATTGGCTCATACAATGAGTCTATTGCGACAACCTTACGAGCCAAATGCTCATATAACATGTCAATGGATTCAGGTAATCCTTTCTTTGCTCCTTTTCCATAAACCACTTCATCACGATCCACATCATAATAATCATAAAAATGAGCGATTTGAGCTAAGTCTTCACTATTATTCGTTGAATCAGCTAAATACGCAGCTAATAGCATATCAAATTTAACATTTTCAAGTTTAATGTCATAACGATTTAACGCCACATATTGTCTTTTTGCATCAAAAACTTTTTTCGTTTTTTCGTTGTCTTGAAGCCACTGAATCAACAAAGGATGCGAAAGTAAGTCCATATTGTCTGTCACATAGACTTTTTCTTTGTTTCCAAAAGCAAACCCAACAATTGGGGAAGTATGATAATTTTCTCCTAACATCTCCGCATAAAACGTCATACCTGAGGTGAACATATCTTCTGTTAAATCTGACACAACCTCATAATGAATCGCGACTTTTTCAACTAAATCACTTTCTACATTACTGGTATCTAATTTTGCCAAGAATGAATTAAAATCCATTTCTTTATAAAAAGATATTAACTTTTCTAGATTTTTCCCATTATAAACTAAATCATCTAGCGTCATATCTAGTGGAACATTTGTATCAATGGTGGCTAGTTTTTTACTTAATAAGGCAATGTCTTTTTCATTAATCAGATTTTCTTTCATTTTACTTTTTTTCATATCATCAATGTGTTCATAGATACCTTCAACTGTGCCATACTCTTTTAATAACTTGATAGCTGTTTTTTCACCAATTTTAGTGACACCAGGAATATTATCTGATTGATCGCCTGCAAGACCTTTCATGTCGACAATTTGTGACGGAGTTAATTCATATTTTTCCATAATATGCTCAGGTGTATAACTTTCGATTTCACTGACACCTTTAACCGTTACATCAACTTTCGTGTACTCACTTGCTAGTTGAGTTAAATCTTTATCTCCAGATAACACCACAACATCTATTTCCTCCGAGGCATAGTTTGTTGCAAGTGTTCCAATGATATCATCTGCTTCATAATTATCTAGTTCAAAATGCTTCATTCCAAGCCCTTCAATTAAATCTCGTAAATAAGGCATTTGTTCCTTAAATTCACTTGGTGTTTTTGCTCGTCCCGCTTTATAATCTTCGTAAAATGCATGTCTAAAGGTTGTTTTTCCTGCATCAAATGCTACTAATACATGAGTTGGTTCTTCTTTAGCTAATATATTTTCTAACATATTATTGACTGCATATAAAGCATTTGTATGTAAACCATTGTTATTTTTGAAACGTTCAAGTGACTGATAGAGTGCATAGAATCCTCTAAATGCAATACTATTTCCATCGACTAATAATAATTTTTTCTTCGCCATTATGACACTCCATTTCTATTCTTCTGTTAATATTCTATCAAATTTTACATGCTATTGCGAAAGTTAAAAATCCTAAAGAGGTTTATTTTTGTCTAGTTGCATTATTTTTTTAAAAGATTATCTTGTTTGCGATAATAGTTTATGTAAATAAAACTTTATAATAACCAGTAAAATAAAAAGGAATGATTTCTGTTCATTGCCAGCCATACCAATAATAATTAATAAAAAAACACAAAATCCTTAGATTCTGTGTTTTTATGGTTAACTAATAAAAAACGACACGCCTAAAATAAAAACAATCGGTATCACCACAAATGCCACTGCTTTCCAATTAGCCAGATTAATTGTCATGCCAATACCCATTCGCTTTTCAACCCAAAAGGATGGATCCTCTCGATTAAAGTAAAACATCCCCCATTTCCAATATTTATCATCATCGTAGGCTTGTGGTGTCACACTTGATGGATTTAATCTAGAACCACTTTGTCCATAAATCACCATTAAACTGATAATAGTGAGAAACATGAGTCCTAAAAGAATAAATACTATCTTAGACATAGTCTTTTCAGTCAGAAATGGTACCACACTAGTCATTTGGATGCTAAACATCATGATTTGTGCCAAGATAGCGATTACTACTCCTATATAAGAAGAGATTTTTCTAAAAGACTGACTCCATTTAACTGACTGTTTATTCATCACACGTTGTTTGCCACGTTTATATGATTCATTGGTGAAGCTTAATATAAATACCATGACTAATTGAATAATGGGTAAAGAATAAATATTAAACCATGTTTTATCAACTATTCTTGTAGGGTTCCCTTGAAAATCCCATTGCATGATGATTTTATCAGGGATAATTGCTTGATTTTTGATTGTGATAATTATTTCGATTGCGATAATAATAAGTTGAATAGAAACTAATAACCCCGTTGGAAAAATTGTCATGGTCTCTCGGTAATTTAAATCAAGCACCATTTTTTGGTTTGGTTTATATCCTTCTTCAATTAGTTTGTTTTTATAACATGCTACTTGTCGATTCGCAATGAAATAGGCGACAATCCCAAATACCATTTGAAGGGAGATAAAGACCACCATTATAATGCTCAATTTTTCCTCTGATAGATTTAATCCTTTATCAAAATAAATAAACAATAGTATCATCACTATGCTTAATAGCATATTTTGATTAAAATATCGTTTCTTTAACTGAATGATTTCATCGGTTTCTTTTGATAAAGTCACACCAAAAATAATCCCTCTTTGTGTTATGTAAGGTGTCATAGCCATTGAAAACCCTAAAAATAAAAGTAAAGCACTAATTATCCAAATCATTTATTTCACATCCTTCAAGTATATTTAATCTTTGCTCAATTAATGCCTCTATATCTAAATCAAAAATTAACCCATCGATAATAATTTCATCTAATTTTTGTTGAATTTGTTTTTTATTTTCTTCACTGGTTTGAATTGGTTTTTCACAACTCACTGTAAAGCCTTTTTTTTCTTGAACCAATACACCCTCTTCTACAAGTAATTTGTACGCTTTATTAATCGTATGCAAATTCACTCCAATGTCTCCTGCCAGCGATCTCACGCTTGGCATACTTTGTCCCTTCTTTAGATTCCCTAATACAATTGCTCGCTTTATTTGAAACATTAGCTGACTATATATTGGGATAATACTCTCTGTATCAATCTCTATCATGGTCTCACCTCTTTTTGTTATAGTTATAGTATAACAAATTTTGTTATATGTCAACTATAACAAAAAAGATGTCAAAAAAAAGAAGCCCCTTTTTAAAAGGACTTCTCTTACTTGTATTAATCTCTACCGAAAATTCTTACTAACGCTAAGAATAAGTTGACGATATCAAGGTATAAACTTAATGCACAATAAACAGCTAAACCTGATGCTGTTTTCGCACCACTTTCTTGATAGATTAATTTAATCTTTTGATTATCATATGCAATTAATCCGGCAAAAATGACAACCATTGAATAAGAAATAAAATAATCAACTGGGGCACTTTTTAAGAAAAATACGTTAATCAGTGTCGCAATAATCACACCAATCACTAAACTATATAAAGCATGACCTATGGCACTTAAATCTTTTTTGATAAACACACCAAGTAGTGACATCCCAACAAACATAATCGCCGTTGTAACAAACGCACTAACAATGGCTTGTTGATTGTACATCGCAAGCGTGACAGAAATGGTCACACCAGTTAAAGCGGAATAGGCGATAAACCCAATTAATGATTTAGCTGAATCATTAAACGCATTTTTTCCAAGGTAAACAACTAGTACAAGTTGTGCTATCCACATACCCCAAAATAGTAATGGATTACCAAAAATAACTGGTAAAACAGATTCAGCAAATACATTAAGCACTAAGTAAGAAATTAAGGCACTAATACCTAAGCCAACTCCTAAATAACCATATACTTTACTATAAAATTTCGCTAAACCATTTGTATGTTCAATTGTTTGATGTTGTTGATTCATTGACATCTCTCACTTTCTCTTTTGTATTAAGTTCGACAATAACCACCGAATTTAAAATACGTTCATCATCATAATCATACGCTTTAACAGAAAGTGTCATCGTTCTCTTCAACTCGTCAATGTTTATGATTTCAAAATGAAAGGTCAATGTTTCACCATGATACACATTTCTTAACAAGTTAAATGTTAGATTCACAATATTCCACCCTGGACCAGGTAAATGTTTTGAGATATTACTCGAGATAATTCCCATTAGCATGACACTTGGTACAATTGGCGCATCATTAATCGTTTCTTCAGCAAATTCTGTTTGAATAAATAAAGGGTTCGCATCTTTGGTTAATCCTAGATAGAGTAAAATTTGGCTATCTTCTAAGGTTTCTGTAATGCTTAAAATCTCTCCTTCATTAAATTCCGTAATGGCTTTAATTTTATTTTTTGACGAATCGATGATTACCTCTCCCTTCCTTTTTATCTTATCATATCAGAAAACAATCACCAACTACATTGTATTTGGACGAGTGTTTCCTAATAAACTTTCATACGCCACTTCAAATTTCTGTACGTCTCCTGCTCCCATAAAAATCACAACAGCCTCTTTGTAATCAAGTAGTGGTGACATATTTTCTAGTGTAATTAAATCGCCACCTTTTGAAATTTTAACGCCTAAATCTTCAATTTTTACTGAACCAATTTCTTCTCTTGCAGAACCAAAGATATCACATAAATAAACTTGGTCAGCATGATCTAGTGATTCAGCGAATTCATCCAATAACGCAATGGTTCTAGTAAACGTATGTGGTTGGAAGACAGCAATAATTTCTTTTTCAGGATATTTTTGTCGCGCAGCATCAATGGTCACTTTTATTTCTGCTGGGTGATGCGCATAGTCATCAACAATAATCATATCAGAAACACGTTTTTCACTAAAGCGACGTTTCACGCCACCAAATGTTAACATCTCTTTGGCGACTAAACTCATATCAAATCCTTCTAAATGAGAAATCGCAATCACGCTTAAAGCATTTAAAATATTGTGCACGCCATATGTTGGTACTTTAAATGAGCCAATCATGTCCCCTTTATGAAGCACATCAAATGATGACCCTTCAGTTGTTCGCTCGATATTAACCGCTTGGAAATCATCTGTATCATTTAAACCATAATAGTAGATTGGCACATCTGTTTTCAAGCGTCTTAAGTTTTTATCATCACCAAAGGCAATAATCCCTTTTTTCACTTGATTAGCAAATGACTGAAATGCATCAAATACATCTTCAATGCCATGATAATAATCAGGATGATCAAAATCAATATTTGTCATAATCGCATAATCAGGCGAATACGCTAAAAAGTGACGTCGGTATTCACATGCTTCAAAACAGAAGAATTTTGCTCCTGGTTCACCATGACCCGTTCCATCTCCAATTAAATAACTTGTTGGCTCGATTCCAGAAAACACATGAGATAAAAGACCAGTTGTGGTTGTTTTTCCATGAGAACCAGTTACCGCAACACTTGTAAAGTGCTTAATAAATTCTCCTAAAAATTTATGATAACGAATAACCGGTAATCCTTTTTTAAGTGCGGCTTTTATTTCAATATGACTGTCTGGAAAAGCATTCCCAGCGATAACTACCATGTCATCTTGTATATTTACTTCTTGAAATGGTTTAATTGGAATGTTAGCCAATTCTAATTCTCTTTGAGTAAAGATATATTTGTCAATATCAGATCCTTGTACTGTAAATCCTTTTTGATGCAAAATAAGAGCTAATGCACTCATTCCTGTTCCTTTAATTCCGACAAAGTGGTACGTTTTATTTTTATGCAGTTCCATAGAAAAGCTCCTCTGTTAATATAATAAATTATTACTATCCTGTATTATCTTACAATTAAGATAACAATTCAATAAAAAATACTTACAAGAATCCACTGATTCCAGTAAGTATTTCCCTAATCAAAATAAAAGTTGTCTGAGTGTTGACTTGATTCATCTTGCATAATACCAGACAATGATTTTTCTAATCGATTATTTTTTTTAGCTGATATTGGTGTGGTATCATCAACCATTTCTACTGGGTCTAATTCATCCATCATTAACAAATTATCTTTAGCCGATTGTCTTAACTCTTTCATGACTTGTGTTGATTCAATGTCACTATTACTAGCTGGTTTATCATCAATCAATGATGCTGGAATATACTTAGGTTTGAATAAATCTTGTGGGTTTTCTCCAGGTAAGTGATAAGAAGATTCAAATGGTTTACGATTATTATGTCGTTTACGGTATTTAGCTTGGCCATTTTGATCTGTCTCATATAACTTATTAGAAAAAGATGATTGTGGTGCTTTATATTCTTGTTCACTAGGCTCAGCATAAACCTGATTATTCATCTTCTTAATTTCAATATTGCTACTATTTAAGTTAACCGTCTTTTCTGCCGTTTTCTTTGGTGTCACCGTTTTAGAAGTCACTGGTGTTTTAGCTTTTTTTACGTTAATTTTTTGTTGCACACTTCGATTCGGTTCAGCTCGTTCGATTTCCATCTCTGGCAAACCATCTTCCCCAAAATATTTTGGTTCAGAAACCATTTCGATAGGATCTAAGATAACTGTGTCATTTTCTTGACTACTCACAGTTCGTTTAGCATTATCACCCAACTGTTGTGATGTTCTATTTAATTTGACTCCTGTCTCATCATCATAAACAGGAAATCTAAAGTGTTTACGCTTATCAGAAAAATTCATCATTTATCATTCCTTTAATTTCACTTTATTTATTCTAACATACCTCTAGATAGAAAACATCTAATTTAACGTTAAATAAATAAAAAGTACAAAGATTTAACTTTGTACTTTCCTTGTTTATTTAGTGAAATAAATGCCATAGAAACGGTATATACACATCTAACAGTGGGGCAAGAATACCAAAAAGAATTAAACTAACACCAAAAATAGATAACACAATACCGCTAACCTTACGCGATTTTTTCAACATGTAAAAGATTAATACAACAATAAGAGCAACTGCCAATAAAATAGCTAGCTCAACTGAGCCCATATTTAAAGTATTTCCATTCATTAGTGGTTTAATAATTTGAGAATATAAAAACCAAATTAATTCAATCACATAAATAACCAAAAACCCTTTTAATAATAAGCGATATTTATTGTTCGACTGATTATTTGCCATTAATTCACTCCTCCCTTCTATATAGCACAATACGCATTATACCAAACTAAATAGCTTTTGTTAATCTTATTTAGTACCCATTCAATAAAAAAAACTAGCCCTAAGGACTAGTCTAGTGAAAAAATTATTTAATAATATACGATTCCATTTCAGGAGCGTTTTCAATTGTATCTGCTACTGGACATGTTTTGTTGATAAAACGCACGTAATCAGCAATTTCTTCGTCTGTATTATCAGCGTCGATATAAAAGTTTGACACGATTTTAGAAAAACCAACTTTAGCATTTGGATTTTTTCCTGAAAAACCATCTGTATCTAATTCGCCTTCTACTTCTACTTTGATAGATTTTAGATTAATTTTATGATAAGCGGCAAAGCTTTTAGCTACAATGACCTTACAAGCCCCTAATGCACCTAATAACGCTTCCACTGGATTCATTCCAGTATCATTTCCGCCTAGATTTTTAGGTTCATCTAATACAAATTCAAAACCTCTTGATTTTACGGAAACTTGTACTCCTTGAGTATTCTCTGCTACTGTTTTAAATGTTTGAACTGTCATACTAACTTCCTCCTAATCTAATATACCTCTTATGGTATCACAAAATAATTATTTTTAAACTCAAATGACGTTATTTTACTAAAATCCTATCATTTAAAAACGCTCTCAATCTTATTATTTCACTCATCATTACTTAAAAGAGTAATATAATTGGAAAATAACATAAAAAAAATCAATATGATTGCTTTATAAATACAATGAAACCTGTCAGATCAAATAAAAAAAAGAAGCCATAATAGTCGCTTCTTTTTAATATTAAAGATTAATCAACTAACGCCTTATCATAGATTGTGTAGTCACATCGGTAAATAAACAAATATTTTCCATCAATTAAAATCCCCGTACTTTTTGGCACATCCGTTGAATACATTGATACTTTATTTCCAGCATAGGTAGCCAGTGGGGTTCCATTTTGGCTTCTTATCAAAATCACTTTGTTTTTTCCTTTAAACGAATTACTAAAATCATTCACCATTGAATTGATCATTGGTACGCTTCTTTTAGTGTTGTTGATATCTACTTTGTCAGCATATTCATCAAAAATATTCGTCAACCCTTTTTCTTCGATAATCATTGATGAGCCAACATGATGCATTTCATTTCTACCAACAGTGATTTGAATGACACTGGAATCTTTACTATCTTCATCTGTGTCAAAAGTATCATCCCGTTCAATTTTGACTGATTTTCCTTGAATTTGATCCATCACTTGACTTTGTTCATCATACGTTCTAACAGTCATCTCTAAACCTTTAAAACTTTGTTCAAACTGTTTAAATGAATTCATAATATCTTGGCAACCTGATAACATGATTACTGTCATACTTAATAATCCCACTACTAATAATTGTTTTTTATGTTTCATGATTAGCTCCTCTCCTTACTAAAAAAAGCAAAGATGATTTAACATCTTTGCTTTTTATTATACTACTCTTCAGTTTGTAATGCAGTAAATGATAATTTACCATCTACTACTTCAATCATGACGTCTGTTTTAGGACCAATTTTTCCAGCCACAATTTCTTTAGCAAGAGGTGTTTCCACTTCTTTCGTTAAGAAACGTTTAATTGGACGAGCCCCGTAGATTGGGTCGTATGCTTGTTCGGCAATCCAAGTTTTCGCTTCATCAGAGATTGTTAATTGAATATCTTGATGTGATAAACGACGAGTTAAGCTTTCAGTCATTTTCACGATGATATCTTTCACATTGTCTAGACTAAGTGGACTAAACAAGATAGTATCATCAATTCGGTTTAAGAATTCAGGTTTAAAGTGGCCGCGTAACATTTCAAGTACACCTTCTTTAGCACTTTCTGATACGTTTCCATCTTCATCTACGCCATCAAGTAATAATTGAGACCCAATATTACTTGTCATGATTAACACAGTGTTTTTAAAGTCAACGACACGACCTTTAGAGTCAGTCAAACGACCATCATCCAATACTTGAAGTAAAATGTTAAACACATCTGGATGAGCTTTTTCAATTTCATCAAGTAAAACAATGGTGTATGGACTTCTTCTTACTGCCTCTGTTAATTGGCCGCCTTCTTCGTAACCAACATAGCCAGGAGGAGCTCCGACTAAACGAGACACGCTATGTTTTTCCATGTACTCACTCATGTCCAAACGTACCATGTGGTCTTCAGAATCAAATAAGTTTTCAGCTAATGATTTCGCTAACTCTGTTTTACCCACGCCAGTAGGTCCTAAGAATAGGAATGAGCCAAGTGGACGATTAGGATCTTGCAATCCAGCACGAGAACGAATCACCGCGTCAGACACGGCATCGACTGCCTCATCTTGACCAATCACACGTTTATGGAGTGTTTCATTTAAACGCAAGATTTTTTCTCTTTCGCCTTCTTCAAGTCGTTTCACAGGGATACCAGTCAAACGACCAACTACAACTGCGATTTCTTTGTCAGTTACCACTTCTTGTACCATACGGCCATCATGTTTTTCTTTTTCTTCTAATTCTTTTAACTCTTTTTCAAGTTTTGGAATCGTTCCATGACGTAACACAGCAGCTTCTTCTAAATCGTAGTTACTTTCTGCGTTTTCAAGTTGTGTTCTAGCTTGATCTAACTCAGAACGTTTTTCATTTACTTTGTTTAATTCTTCTTTCTCAGTTTCCCATTGCATTTTAAGCGTATTAGCTTCTTCTCTTAACTCTGCTAATTCACCTTGAAGAATGTCTAAACGTTTTTTACTTGCGTCGTCATCTTCCTTTTTAAGTGCCGCTTCTTCAATTTCTAACTGCATCAAACGTCTAGTTACTTGGTCTAATTCAGTTGGCATAGAATTCATCTCAACACGAATGGTTGCACACGCTTCATCGACTAAGTCAATCGCTTTATCTGGTAAATAACGATCAGTGATGTAGCGGTTAGATAATGTACTTGCAGCAACTAACGCATTATCATGAATGTTTACTCCATGATGGATTTCAAAACGTTCTTTCAATCCACGTAAAATACTAATGGTATCTTCAACAGTCGGTTCTTTCACTAATACTTTTTGGAAACGTCTTTCTAAGGCTTTATCAGTTTCCATGTATTCACGGTACTCATCAAGAGTAGTTGCCCCAATACAATGCAACTCACCACGAGCAAGCATTGGTTTAAGTAAGTTTCCGGCATCCATACTACCTTCTGTTTTACCAGCACCTACTATTGTATGAATTTCATCGATGAACAAAATAATTTCGCCATCGCTATTTTTGACTTCTTTTAGAACTGCTTTTAGACGTTCTTCAAATTCACCTCTGAATTTAGCTCCAGCAATTAATGAACCCATATCTAAAGAGATAATGGTTTTATTTTTTAAGTTTTCAGGAACGTCTTTTTTCACAATACGTTGTGCTAATCCTTCGATGATGGCTGTTTTACCAACACCAGGTTCACCGATTAATACTGGATTATTTTTTGTTTTACGTGATAAAATACGAATCACATCACGAATTTCTTCGTCACGCCCTATGATTGGGTCTTGTTTCCCAGATTTTACTGCTTCATTAAGGTTTGTTCCGTATTTTTCTAGTGCTTCATATTGTTCTTCTTGATTTTGACTAGTCACACGTTCTCCTCCTCTCAAATCTTTTATTCGCTCAGTTAACTCCGCTTCTGTCACCTTTTGAGCCATTAAGAAACGAGTTAAGCTGAAATTTTTTAATTTCATTAACGCTAATATAACCACTTCGGTTGATAAATAGTCATCATTAAAACTTTCTCTAATCTTGTCAGCTTCTTGCAATAAGTGAAACAAGTTTTGACTTAAGTTTTGTCCATATTGCACATTTCCACTAACGGTTGGTAATTTATCTAATTCATTATCGACTTCTCTTTCAAATGCATCAACATCTAAGCCAATACCGGCATATAAGTTTCTTGCAAAATGATTGGGTTGTAAGAATATTTTCCATAAGTGGACAATATCAATCTCTTGATTTTTTCGAGTGACTGCAACTTGTTGCGCTTCTGCAATAGCTTGTTGCAATGTCGTAGTCATTTTTTCTATATTCATATCAATACCCCCTTGTTCTTAACTACATTATTTATTTTACACTTTAGGTCAAAATAGGTCAAACAAAAAGACTCGATGTTTGACTATAAATTTATTGTAATCAATCATTTAATGGATAACGACATTTTTTTGCGCTTTTAACCGACAGAATCTACCAAAAGACACAAAAAAGACTCGATTATCACCGAGTCTTCATATTTTTAGGCTTTTGCTTCATTTAATTTAACAATTTCGACAATTAAGCTGGTTGCTTTTTCCATGCTTTCAACTGCCACATATTCAAAACGTCCATGCATGTTTTCTCCACCAGCGAAAATATTTGGTGTTGGTAAGCCCATGTAAGAAATTTTAGAACCGTCTGTTCCACCACGTACAGGTGCTTTATTTGGTTCAATGTCTAAATTACGCATGGCTTCGTCTACTAAATCAATGATACTCATATCTTTTTCGATGACTTCACGCATATTATAGTATTGATCAAACAGATTTAATGACACACGTTCTTGACCAAATCCGTTGTTAAATTCTTTTACGATGGATTCAATTAAAGCTTTACGTGCTTCAAATTTTTCACGATCATGATCACGAATAATGTAAGTCATAGTTGCTTCATCAGGCACACCATCTAATTGTAATAAATGGAAGAATCCTTCATAACCATCTGTTTTTTCAGGGACTTCATCTTGTGGTAATTTATTATGTAAATCAATCGCTACTTGTAACGCATTAATCATTGTGTCTTTTGCTGTACCCGGATGGACATTTTTACCTTCAATTGAAATTTCAGCTTGAGCAGCGCTAAATGTTTCAAATTGTAATTCACCAACTGGTCCACCATCCATTGTATAAGCAAAGTCTACTGGGAATTCTTCGACGTTAAATTTATCCGCTCCAACACCGATTTCTTCATCCGGACCAAATGCTACCATGATTTTACCGTGTTTAATTTCTGGATGATTCACTAAATATTCCATCGCTGTCATAATTTCAGCAATCCCTGATTTATCATCAGCACCTAAAAGAGTTGAACCATCCGTTGTAATCAATGTTTGACCTTTATAGTTAGCTAAGTTAGGGAAATCTTTAACTGTTAACTTAAACTTGCCTTCTTTGTCTAAAGGAATATCACTTTGACCATCATAATTTTCTACAAATTGTGGGTTCACACCAACAGCGTTAAAATCAGCTGTATCCATATGCGCGATAAATCCAATACTACGCACGTCTTTATCAGTATTGCTTGGTAAAGTAGCAATCACAAACCCATTTTCTTCGTTATGGAATACATCTGACATCCCAATATCTTCTAATTCTTTTTTCAACTCTTTCGCAAAGGCAATTTGAGTTGGTGTTGATGGTGTTGTCTTGCTTGTTGCGTCCGATCTTGTTTCTGTCTTAACATACTTGATAAATCTTGGTACTAAATTTGTATACATAATTGACACTCCCTTATATTATTTCAAATGGATTGGTATTCACGTCACTTTCGATAAACGTCACATCCCAATCATTTTGTTGTTTCCATTGATTAAATAAATCAACATAATATTTTTTACATACTGACTCAATATAATGACCTGGATCTATTACTGACAAACCTTCTTCCATCATATCATGAGCCGTATGGTAATACACATCTCCAGTAATATACACATCTGCCCCTTTTTTAAGGGCATCTTTATAAAATTTCTCACCACTACCACCACAAATAGCCACTGTTTTTACTTGTTTATCTTTTGTGTCAGTCGTTAAACGAATGGCATTTAAGCCAAATGTCTGTTTAACTTTTTCAACAAAATCAAGCAATGGAATTGGTTGTACCAGAGTACCAATACGACCGATTCCATATGTTTTTGATATGTTTTCTAATGGAAAAATATCAAACATAGGCTCTTCATATGGGTGATACTCATTAATAATTGACAACACTGTTGGGTACTGTTGCGGTAAAAACATCACTTCGATTTTTTCTTCTTCAACACTTGTTAATTCATGATTGACACCAATTGCTGGTTGAGCCTTTTCAAGTGGACGAAAACGACCTGTTCCACTAGATGAAAAACTTGTGTAATCATAGTCATGAGAGGCACCGATACCTGCTTCACCAAACGCTTCTCTCAGTGACTCTGCATGAGTTGTCGGCACATAAACCACTAACTTACGGTAAAAATATTCATGAGTTTGACGTAAATAATCCGTTGCGTCAATACCCAACATATCGCAAAACAAATCATTCAACCCATTGTCAACAATATCCATATTTGTGTGTGCTGCGTAGACCGCAATGTCATGTTTCAATAAGTCAGCATACATTTTAGTTTGAAAATCATCGACCAACAAATGCTTAACTGGACGAAAAATCGGCGGATGTTTCGCCACGATTAAATCAATCTTTTTATCAATCGCTTCTTGCACCACATCCGGTCTAACATCTAATGTCATCATCACGCGGTTAATTGGTTTATTAAGCGTCCCAATATGTAACCCAACTGGATCATTATCTTCAGCAAGTTCTAGTGGTACGACTGATTCAAATTGTTTAATAAATTCAGCTCCTGTTATTTTCACGACAGTACCTCCTTGATTAAATCACACTGATGATTGATTTGTGCTATTTTCTCATCTTGGTTTGTTTTAGATTGAGACAACTGATTTATTACGCGTTCATATTGTTCTAATTCAAATTGCCATTTTGCTTTAAACACATCAGATGATTCTTTCATCAAAACAGGACCGAATAATTCTTCTGATTCAGTTAGCTCTACTTTTCTATCAGATGCTTCAGCGACAATAATTTCGTATGTTTTATCATTTTCACTCAATATTTTTTCATCTTGAATGATGTAATGATTTTCAACTAACCAATGTCTTAGGACATGAGAGCCAACGTTTGGTTGTAAGATTAATAATTCTTTGCGGGTTAAACGGTTTTTGTTTTTACCACGTTCTAAAATATCTCGAATTAATGTGCCACCCATCCCACAAATCGTGATAGCACTCACGTTATCATAAGGTTTGATGACTTCCAAGCCATCTCCTAATCTGACATCTATTTTATCGGTTAGTAATAAATCATTAACTAATTTTTTAGCAGATTCGTAAGGACCTTTAACCACTTCACCGGCAATAGCCCCTGTAATCTGGTTGTTTAATATTAAATGAGCAGGCAAATACGCATGATCAGAGCCGATATCAGCTAAAAAGCTATCCTGTGGCACTAAATTTGCTACTGCTTCCAAACGGTTTGATAATTGTTGATAATCCATATATTCGCCTCACTTTTTGTCATTAATCTTATTATAACACTAATCGAATTTTTTTAAATGCTATTAACAGTATGATTTATATTATTTATTGGAAATCAACATTTAAAAAAATACTCTTATTCTTAAATCTAAAATCAACTTTTTAAAGATAACGACTTCAAAAAGTTCTTATTATCGATAAAATAAAAAAAGACTGACAAGTAAACTTGCCAGTCTTTTCAAATTAATTAAGCATTGTCTGCTTGTTTTTTACGTTTCGCTGCTTTTTCACGTTCAGCTTTGTTTAAGATTTGTTTTCTTAAACGAATGCTTTCTGGTGTTACTTCACAGTATTCATCGTCATTTAAGAATTGTAATGATTCTTCTAATGTTAAGATTTTTGGTTTTTTAATCACTGATGTTTGGTCTTTTGTTGCAGAACGCACGTTAGTCATTTGTTTTGCTTTTGTAATGTTAACACCTAAGTCATTTTCACGAGAGTTTTGGCCCACGATCATTCCTTCGTATACTTCTGTACCTGGCTCAACAAAGACAGTCCCACGTTCTTCAATACTCATGATAGAATATGTTGTTGCTTTACCTTGGTCGATAGATACTAAGGCACCGTTACGACGACCACTTACTAAGCCAGAGATTACTGGTAAGTATGAGTCAAACGTGTGGTTCATGATACCATATCCACGAGTTAATGACATAAATTCAGTTGAGTAACCAATTAACCCACGAGCAGGAGCTAAGAAGATTAAACGGACTTGTCCGTTACCTGAGTTGATCATGTCTTGCATTTCTGCTTTACGTTGGCCTAATGACTCGATAACGCCACCCATGTACTCTTCAGGTGTGTCAATTTGCACGCGCTCAAATGGCTCACATAAGACGCCATCAACGTCACGATAAATAACGCTTGGACGAGATACTTGTAACTCATATCCTTCACGACGCATATTTTCGATTAAGATAGACAAATGCAATTCCCCACGTCCAGAAACAATCCATTTATCTGGTGATTCAGTTTCTTCCACTTTAAGAGACACATCTGTTTGTAATTGGTTTTGTAGACGTTCTTCGATTTTACGAGCAGTCACATATTTACCTTCACGGCCTGCAAATGGAGAGTTGTTAACTAAGAAAGTCATTTGTAATGTTGGCTCATCAATGTGTAGGATTGGTAGAGCATCTTGGTGGTCCACAGGTGTTACCGTTTCCCCAACGAAGATATCTTCCATACCTGAGATGGCAATCAAATCACCGGCTTTGGCTTCATTAATTTCCACACGAGTTAATCCTAAGAAACCTAATAATTTAGTGACACGGAATTTCTTCACTTCGCCATCTAATTTCATTAAGGCAACTTGGTCCCCAACTTTGATTGTTCCACGGAAAACACGTCCAATCCCAATACGTCCAACGTAATCATTGTAATCAAGTAAGGATACTTGGAATTGTAATGGTTCATCACTATTATCAACTGGAGCTGGAATATGCTCAATAATTGAATCTAGTACGTGACTCATTGTGTGCTCTTGATCAGCTGGATCATCAGATAAACTTGATGTTCCGTTTACAGCAGCAGCATAAACTACTGGGAATTCTAATTGGTCATCATCTGCACCAAGCTCGATGAATAATTCTAATACTTCATCCACTACTTCAGCTGGACGAGCAGTTGGTTTGTCAATTTTATTTACAACCACGATTGGTGTTAATTTTTGCTCTAACGCTTTTTTCAACACGAAACGTGTTTGAGGCATTGTTCCTTCATACGCATCAACAACAAGTACCACACCGTCTACCATTTTCATGATACGTTCAACTTCTCCACCAAAGTCCGCATGTCCTGGTGTGTCCAAGATATTGATGTGTTTTCCAGCATAGTTGATGGCTGTATTTTTAGCTAAAATCGTAATACCACGTTCTTTTTCAATATCACCAGAGTCCATTGCACGTTCTTGTAACTGTGTATGGCCTTCCAATGTATCAGATTGTTTTAACAACTCGTCTACCAAAGTTGTTTTACCATGGTCAACGTGGGCAATAATTGCCACATTACGAATATCTTCTCTTAATTTCACTATTATATACTCTCCTTACTGTTTAAAAAACATAAGCGATTAATCCTCGCTTAAATTAACCGACTATTCAGTATAACAAAAAAATTACATGAAAAAAAGTGAAAGTTTTTCATTTTTCACTTATTTTTAAAAAAATTTTTGAATATCACGAAAAGTCTGTGGTGTTGCGACAATAAAATACTGACGTTTTCCTAATATATTATAATCTAAATCAGGAAATTGACGACAAACTAACCCTAACGTTTGTGATAAAACAGTCCCTGCTGCAAAATCCCAAGGAGCTAGATTAGAAATATAAGCATTTTGCGTACCTCGAAGGACATTTAAAAAATCTAACCCCGCACAACCTAACATTCTAACGCCAATAGCTGCTGAGGCAATCTCACGACTGTGCTCATAATTCTCTGAATACATTCCCACGTTACAGCCTAGCAGTCCATCTGCTAGAGAACTATCTTCTGGAGCATGTAATGGGGTACCATTTAAATAAACACCCGTAGAAGGACCACCGTATATAAACTCATCTTTCATCACGTCATAGATAAACCCTAATAATGGGTTTCCGTCTTCAAAAATGCCAATCATCACACAAAAATTTTCTTGTTGTTTGACAAAATTCAATGTGCCATCAATTGGATCAATAATCCAAATACGCCCTTTGGTTGAAGAAACATCTCTTCCAGTTCCTTCTTCGCCAATAATTAAATCATTGGGATACGCTTCGTTTATTTTTTTTACTAAAAAAGCTTCAGTTCCTTTATCAACATTTGTTACCAAATCACTGCGATTCGTTTTTTCTTCTACTTTCACCACTTTTTTTAACTCGTCTTTAATGTATTGACCTGCTTCTTCAATCCACTGTTTGACTTGTAACATTAATTGTTTGTTATCCATTCACTAAATCCTTTCTCTTAATCAAACCTGATTGTTTTTTTCTTGCTAGTTGCACCACACGATACAGGGAATAACCACTAACTTCTTCAAACTCACGACCTAATTGGCGTTCTTCACCGATACTTTTAACCACCTGTTTAAACTCATTATATGAATTCAAAAAATCATTGATGTCTATTTTTGATTCATACGCTTGTTCGACTGCTTGCCAAATTCCCATCACTTTTATTAATTCATCCGTTGTCCAATCTGGATTCATTGGATACGTAAAATTTTCTTTCACACGCTCACCTGTTCTCTTTATCATAATATTGTCTAGTTAAAAGTGTATCAAAAAAATCACTAAAGAGATAGTAAAAACAAATAAAAGCCAAAAAAGACGACGAAGACCGTCCCTTTTGGCCAATAGTTATTTTTTAATCTCATGATCTGGAAACGTCACTTTAAAAGTGGTTCCAACACCCAACTCACTAATGACTTGGATAGAGCCTTTATGAAGTTTCACTAACTGATCGACAATCGATAGACCTAATCCTGATTCACCATATTTTGTATTTTTCCTTGATGGATCAGCTTTATAATATCTATCCCACATATTTTTTTGTTGCTCTTTATCCATTCCAATTCCATTATCAGAAATAGAGACAACTGTCGCATTTTCTAAACGTGATAGAGACAATCTAATCTCTCCGTCTTGTGTAAATTGGATGGCATTGGTTGTAATGTTTACCACAACTTGAACAAATCGATCATAATCAGCACATACCATAATTGGTTCAGTTGTGTCTAGAATAAGTTGATCATTTTTATCCCCAGCCTTACCTTTTAGTTGTTCAATGATTAATTCTAACACTTCAGTTGCATTAAATTGTTGCATAATCATTTTAATTTGATTGGTTCGAATTTTCTCATAATCAAGGTTTTCATTCACTAAACGAATCAATCGTCTGGTTTCATTCTGCATGAGTGTAATGCATTTTTCTTCTTGATCTTTTGGTATGGCTCCATAAGAAATGCCTTCCAAAAGACCATTAATTGTTGTTAAAGGGGTTCGCATTTCATGAGCCACGTCTGCCATAAAATTACGGCGTCGCTCTTCTTGGCGCTCAATTTCTTCTTGAGACTCTTTTAACGCAATAGCGAGTAAATTAAAGTCAGAAGCAAGCTCATCTAGTTCATCACCTTTATCTTTCACTTTAATTTGCACATCATAATTTCCATTAGCTAATTGGTTAGTTGCTTGTTTCATGCGATCAATTCGTTTAACTTGAAATTTCGCTAAAAAGTAACTCAACCAAATGGCAATAATGGTTGAAATTAAAAAACCTTTAAATAAGTCATTGGTCAGTGATTTCAAACTAGCGTCGATACTACTGTCTGGTCTAGAAACCAATAAAAGCCCCATAAATTTTAAATCTGGTGAAGAAAAAAGTGGTTGAATAAACAATGATGTTGGTTGACTATTATTTGATAAGTGCGTATCTTTTACTGTCTTTTTTATCGTGTTTCCATTTTTTAACGAATCCAACTCTGCTTTAGTCACATAACTCGAACCACTTTGTCCTTCAAATTCTACTGGATAACTCACCGTTAAATCTGGGTTAAGCATCGTAAAGGCTACTTTTTGTTTTTTCAACACAGACTGTGACGTATCAAGGGATTGTTGAAGCGTCCAATTTTGTTGTTTAATATTATCAATGATGGTATCAGAGTATCCTTTCAATTGAGCATAAGAGGTTTCTGTCACCGTTCGCCTAGTGTACGAACGAAACGAGATGCCAAAAATGATTAATACCGTCAAAATAATCACAACAAACGCAATCATCTGTTGGAGTAGGTATTTCATAACGCACTACTCTTTAATGTTTGAATCGTCAAATTTGTATCCAACTCCCCAAACGGTTTGAATCACTTGCGGACCAACTTTTTCAATTTTTTGTCTTAATTTTTTGATGTGCGCATCAACTGTTCGTTCATCACCAAAATATTGGTAATCCCAAACTAATTCCAATAATTTTTCACGAGAGAATACTTGTCTTGGTTTTCTCGCTAATGTTAATAATAAATCAAATTCTTTTGGTGTTAAACCACTCACTAATTCATCATCAAAGTACGCTTCACGTGTTTTAATGTTAATTTTAAAATGTTCTGTTTTCACATCAAAGTCGTCATTTATACCATGATCTGTATTTCCGTCACCATCTTCTTTGATTTGAGCTCTTCTATGTAATGCTTTAATTCTAGCGATTAATGTGATAGGGCTAAATGGTTTTGTGACATAGTCGTCTGCTCCCATTTCTAGTCCAATGACTTGATCACTTTCAGAATCTCTTGCAGTTAACATCACGATCGGAACTGATGACGAATGTTTTCTCATTTCACGGCAGACACTCACACCATCCATTGTTGGTAAATTTAAATCTAGCGTAATCATATCCCAAGATGTTGGGTCTTCTAAAAAGACATCTAACCCTTCTTTTCCATCATCTTTAAATGTAACGTCCCATTCCTCATTCAAAAAAAACATTTTCATCATTTCTGAGACAGACTCGTTGTCTTCAATCATTAATAATTTCATGTGTATCCTCCTCTTTAGTTTTACTAATTTCTCGGTCAAGCTCATCATTGAACAACTCAAGGCGTCGTTCAATCTGATAGAACACACTAATAATAGGTATTGCTATCAAAAATATTTCTAAAATAAAGAATTGTGTTATACCACTACTCTTTATTAAAAAACCAATTAACCATGTTGTCACTCCAATCAAAAGCAAGATTTTAGCAGCAACTTTTTGAGCATACTTAAATGTGGCATCTGTGTATCTTGCTCGCTGCGTACGATATCCGTATTTATTTTCTCGTCTTCTAGAAGGAAAAATCAGATAAATGACACCCACTACTGTCATTAACATTCCCACAAAATTAAATATCAAACTAACACCTACCTCACATTTCTTCTAATAGTATACTCTTTTTAGAACGTACATGGAACTAAAATGGACATAATCGTTATATAAGCACCTAAATAACTTTACAAAACAATGTCAAATATTTCAATGATTGCGCTGTTTTTTTAAATAAATATTTAATCTTTGAGCTATTATTCACTAATTAGTTTCAATTTTTTCTAACTTAATGATTATTTTAATAAAAAAAAGAAGATAAACGCTTTTTTTCTTCACGTTATCTTCTTATTTTTTTGGCCTCCGAAATTAGTGTGTTTCTCCACCAATCACTCGAATATCCTTCTTATTGTCAAACAATACAATAGCTTCAAGTGATTTTTCGAGTGAGCGTACAATATCTTTTAAACTCATGCTTGGTTGATTTGGCTTATCAATCACTTGTGACGGGATAAATGGAACATGAATAAACCCACCTTTTACATTTGGAAATTCCTTATCAATCAGATATTGAACTTGATACATAATATGATTGCAGACAAATGTTCCTGCCGTATTTGATACAGCTCCAGGTAAGCCAGCTTCTTTCATGGAAGCTACCATCGCTTTGACGGGTAATTGAGTGAAATAAGCTGCTTGACCATCTTCTTGAATCACTTCATCAATTGGTTGGTTGCCTTCATTATCTGGAATACGTGCGTCATCTACATTGATTGCCACTCGTTCTGGCGTCACAGAAAATCGTCCACCAGCTTGACCAACATTCACCACAACGTCTGGCTGATGTTTTATCATGGCTTCTTGCACAACCTCTTTCGACTTATTAAAAACAGTTGGTATTTCTAATTTAATAATTTCTGCCCCACTTATTTCATCTGGTAATTGTTTTACTGCTTCAAGAGCTGGATTAGTTGATTCCCCTCCAAAGGGATCAAAACCTGTTACTAATAGTTTCATCTTTCTCTGTCCTTTCTTTTTTAAAATGCTAATACATACATTAAAATGATATGAATGATAATCATCATGATAGCCATTGGTGCTTGGGCTTTTATCACACCATTGGTATCATCCATCTCAAGTAAAGCCACAGGTAATGCATTGAAATTAGCAGCCATTGGGGTTAAGAGTGTCCCACAAAATCCTGCCGTCATCGCAAGTGTCCCAGCAACAACAGGGTCCCCTCCTTGCATCATCACAAATGGAACACCAATTCCTGCTGTAATAACAGTAAACGCCGCAAACGCATTTCCCATTACCATTGTAAATATCATCATGCCTAAGCAATATGCTATAACTCCAGCTAAACGATTGCCTTCTGGAACAATACCCGAAATAGCATGGGAGATCACATCACCTACACCTGCTGCATTAAATACCATACCAAGTGCTGCTAGTAACTGTGGCAAAATACCTGTCGTCCCCACCGATTGTAACATGCGATCAGTATCTTCCAATGCTGTTTTTGGCGGAGCTTTCGTAATCACCATCGCCACAATTAATGCGACAATCGAAGCCAAACCAATCCCCACTTGCCCTCCAAGTGGTGTGTACGAAATCACCACAGCGACAACTGCTAATAAAACCGATGGGAAAAAGATCCAACTTCCGATTCTTTCGGCTGATTTTTGACCTTCTTCTTCACTAATATCGGCTAATTGACCAACTTTTACTTGTTTGAATAAAGTTAAAACACCCATAATAGCTAATAACACACCTGATACGACATAAGGTATTAGTTTTCCAGCCGCAAAAACCACCCCAAGAATTAACCAAAAAAGCCCAGTACCAATACGGGCACTATTGGTCTCGTCTTTAAAACAACGAACAGCTGTCATCATAGAAAGTAGACCAATCAAAATGTAAAAGAATTCTAAAATTGCAGGAATATATTGTGCCATTACTTGTCTACTCCTTTTATTTTATTGTATTTTTTAGCTAATTTTTTATCAAATAACCAGTTTGACGCAGCAGAAAGAATTAAAGCAATCACCGCCACAAGTAACGCCATACGTGCAATACTTGCATCACTTACTTTATAACCTAAATCTTTTAACGTACCATAAATCAATAGTACACCTGCTGAGGCAATAAAGGTATTTTGAGCGAAAAAGTTAGCAAAATTTTCGTTTGCTGCAGCTCTTGCTTTAATTTTATCTTCGTCTTCTTTTGAAATATCCCCATAAGTATGTTTGGCAGCTGCTTGAGCCATTGGGTTAACAATTGGACGCACAAACTGAGGATGCCCAGACAAACGAATCCCAAATAAACCGGCTAATTCACGTAGTGCAGTATATAGTGTAATAAATTTTCCGGGTGTGAGTCCCTTTATTTTCTTTATTAAAATAACTGCCTGTTGTCTTAATCCAAATCGTTCAGATAAGCCAATCATTGGTAAGGTTAATAGAAATATTGTCACCAAACGATTATTAACAAACGCTTCACCTAACATTGTAAAAAATTCGTATAATGACATACCTGATACAAGAGCTGTTGATAATGCCGCAACAATGACAACAGCAATCGTATCAAACTTAAAAATAAACCCGACTAAAATAATCAGAATACCAATTAATTTAATCCATTCCATAAAAATCCCTCCTAAAAATAACAATAAATAGAAGTATAAATAACGTTTTCTGCAAAGTAAATAGTTTTTTATCCAACAAATTATCTGTATACTATTCAATAAATTTATTTTTATATAAAAATAAATTTAATCTGTTTAGTTATTTCTTTTATTTTATACAATTTTTACTTTTGATAATTATATTTTTTTACATAATGTTTACAATCTATTCATAAACTTCATGGTAAATTAGTTGATTAAATAATTGGTATATGTTAAATTAGTAATGTGGTTGACGTGAGTCTTCCATGAATGTTTTTTAAAGGAGGAATGTATGATGGTATTTACACAACAAGCCATTCAATACCGTGTGACATTAAATACTGATGAAAATATCTTTATTGTATTTGATGCAACAAACGATGAAATCTTTGCAACAGGCGCAACAATTGAAGAAGCTAAAGATAACTTAAATCAACTTGTTAAGGAGTAATTACATTGGAAGAATCCAGTAATTAAAGCAAGTATTCACCCCTAAACCCATGGATGAATACTTGCTTATTTTATTTGTTAAAATAAAGACCTATTGCTTCATACATCATTCTAAACGGCATCTATTTAAAAGTGGTATAGTTAATAAAATATAACATAACAAAAAAAGACAATGTTTTTTTAAATATAAAACACTGTCCAAATTATTATTATTTGTCTTTAATTGGCTCATCATCAAACACTGCAACAATTTTTCCATCAGCTTGTTTCGTTGCAGAGATTAGATACAATGACTTGTCAGGGTATTGATCTAACACATAAATACCATCTTTAGCTTTATCATCTAGTGCATCCCATGATTCAAATTCTTCTGTATATTTCCCTTCAGTAGTCGTTTTGGAATCATCCGTTTGCTCTATTTTTGATAAGTCAATACTTCCGGTATCTTTTGCTACAATATCAGGTGCACCACCTTTTACTTGTTCAGTATAAAAGTAATAACCTATTCCGCCAATAATGATAACTAAAATTAAAATAGAAAAAATTCGTTTAAATACTTTCATGTCTTATCTCCTCTAAAGGCTAGCCCATGCTATTGACACCATCGACGATTTTTTTTACATCTTTATATAATTCCTCAATGGGAACAAACCTTGCTTTTCTTAAATATTCTCTGCCATCTAAGAACAATAATATGACAGGTACTGTCATTACTTGATATTTTCCAGATACTTCTGGTATATCAAACGTATTCACTTCTAAAAATGTCACATCTTCACTAAATTCAGCTAATTTTTTCTCTACTTGTGGTTTCAATCCGTGACAAACACTACAATTTGGTTGACCAAAATAAACCATCGTCAATCCTTCTTGAGACACTTGTTCATTTAATTGATTGATGTCATAAACTTTTTCAAACATAACGTTTCCCCTCATTTCTCTCTTTATTATATAAAGAGACCAAGGTTAATCCAACTTTTATGCCTAAAGCGGTTTAAGCCCAAATAGAGTAGGATAATGTTCCAACGTATCTACTAAATCCATCGCATCTAAGAGAGTATAAATTACCACTATCTCCCAGGGCCTATTAAAGGTTTCATCAAATAACTCAATGATTGGATCCAGCTCTTGATGAATCTCTTCTAATACATGTTCCTCAACACTTAATACATTTAACTTGTAATGACGTGCCTCTATGGTCAAATAACCCAACGTGACAAGTGCGTCTAAAAAAATATCAAGTGTATCGGATGATATGATTCGTCCTTTTTCAATACGACGTAACTTTCGTTCAGCATATGTTAAAAAATAAGACTCATTTACATCGCCCAATCGTTTTTCTAACAATAAAAACTGAGGCGCTCGTGTGTTTTCTCGGTAAGTTTCTTCATAAAAAAAACTTGGCAAACTGACACATTCAGCTAAATTGGTTAAATTTTCAAACGATAACCATTCTGTTTTTTTACCAGTTAATTGTTGAAAATAGAAAGGCAACTGCTTTATCTTAGCTAATGCTGGGGTATCTTCTACATACTGACCCAAAGCTATATTGCCTTGTATTTTTTGATGCAAGGCATATAGTAAATAAAAAGCAACGTCTTTTGTCGATAAATCCAATTGTCTACATTTAGCGTTTAATTTTTCCACACAAGATAAAAAAAATGACTGATAGGTCTGTTTTAATTCCTCTTGTTTTTCTTCGGACATCACGTATCCAACTAACTCATATCGTCCATGATAACGTGTGATAAGTCCAGCTGATATCCATGTTTCGATTACCACTTCAATCTCTTCCACATCAGGCAAGGCACGTTTCATATCGCGTAAGGTCACACTTTTTCCTTGTTCAATCATAAAATTAACGACTTGTTGAAATGCTTTATCTTGCATTAATGACCGATAAGTCTGTTCTGTTTGTAATGTTATAAATTGATACATTAAATTAACGCCTCATTTGAAAAAAATCTCCAAGTTTCCTCAGAGATTTTTAGGTTTTTATGCATTAAATGCGTTTGTTAGTGGTGGAACCACTTGTTTTTTACGTGACACGACGCCAGCTAATTCAGCTGTATTATTTTCCAATGTCACATCAAAGGCTGCTTCCACTTTTTCTTTTGGTTCCCCAACAACAAGAGCCACTGAATTACTATCTAAAATATTTGTAATCACTAAGATAAATAAATCAAACCCGTTATCAGTGTTTTCTTTTGCCATCGCTTCTTCTAATTCTGCTTGACGAGCTAATACGTCATTCACGTCTACTGTATTAACTTGACCAATACGAACTGATTTATCGCCCATTGGGAAAGTTTTGGCATCCGCATTGATTAATTCTAATGCAGTTTTAGTTGAAAGATTGGTTCCTGCTTTTAACATATCCAATCCATAAACGTCTAAATCAACACCAGCAATTTCAGCTAATTCTTTTGCTGCTTTAATGTCTTCATCCGTACAGGTTGGTGATTTGAATAGTAATGAATCAGAAACAATCGCTGAAAGCATCATTCCTGCAACATCTTTTGGAATGTCAATGCCATGTTCTTTATAGATTTTTAAGATGATTGTATTCGTACAACCAACTGGCTCAGCACGATAATACAATGGATTAGCTGTTTCAAAGTTTGCAATACGGTGATGATCCACTACAGCTAATACGTCTAATTCTTTAATGTCACTCACACTTTGTTGTGCTTCATTGTGATCGACTAACATCACTTGTGTTGTTTCATTGGAACAACTTTCAATCACTCTTGGTGCATCCACGTTAAAATAGTTTAATGCATACGTTGTTTCCTCATTTGGTGTTCCTAAAGCAACGGCTTCCGCTTCTACACCTAGTTTATTTTGTAGATAAGCAAATGAGATTGCTGAAGCAATTGCATCTGTATCCGGATTTTGATGACCAAAAATTAATACCTTTGTCATAGTTATATATCCCTCCAATTAATGTCATACAATTTGTATTATATCACAATTTTTATCATCAATAAGCAGAAAATTTTAAAATTAAGAATGTAAAGCTGACTTGACATTTTTAATCGTCTTTAGTAATCTGTAAATGTAAAGGATACTTTACAAAAGGAGGGGCTATGAAAAACAATTTAGCTAACATTAGAAAAGAGAAAAAAATGACTCAACAAGACTTAGCCAGTGTGTTAAATATTTCTAGACAAACCATCATTTCACTTGAAAAAGGAAAATATAATCCTTCTATTATCCTAGCACTAAAGATTGGAAATTTTTTTAATATCCCTGTTGAAGACATTTTTTTATTAGAAGAAAACGATTAAAAGGAGAACACACATGAAAAAGAAAAAAATTGCAAGTTTCATCTTATTTACCATTGGAGTAATCTTACTACTTATCGGTTTATTAATTCAATCAAACTTATCCTCTATTTCAATTGGCCTTGGCTCAGGATTTATTGGAGGAGCGATTGCAAACTTACTGAAATACAAAAAATTTGTTACCAACCCCCAATATGCCAAACAATATAAAATAGAAGAAAATGACCCTCGTAACATTGAAATACGCACTATGGCACTAGCAAAATCTGGCTCTATTTTATCCATCTTAGTTGTTATTTTATCTCTGATCACATCCGCCACACAA
The DNA here is from genome assembly GCF_024637875.1 of Vagococcus luciliae. NCBI lineage: Bacteria > Bacillati > Bacillota > Bacilli > Lactobacillales > Enterococcaceae > Vagococcus > Vagococcus luciliae. Next base: position 1,627,966 of record NZ_CP102451.1, read on the forward strand.
CAAGCTCTTTGGATTACAGCAACACTCGTTAGTTTATTTATTATTCACACAGCATTAACATTTTATTTTATCACCAAACTAAATAAAACTATGTAAAAAACAGATAGGTTAGTCGTTATAGCTAACCTATCTGCTTTTTATTTAATCTGCATCTGTTTCAATAATTTCTCCAGTTTGGGCATTAATCTTGTACTCAATTTCTTTTGTCATACCATCTTTAATTGATACGTCCCAATAAGTCACGCCCATATCTTCTTTGATTTCCCAATCATCTATTTTGCCAGAACCAGCTTCTTTCAAAGCAATATCAAATATTTCTTTCATATCTTTTAAATTAGTTAAATCAAGTTTGTTCTCTCTACGTTTAATACCATTTCTTTCGTCACGATCTAAATTTTCTTCGCGTTCTTTTTTTAATTCTTTTGTATCAGTGTTGATTTTTATTGAATATTCTTTATTGTCATCTATGCCTTCAATATCATAAACTGTTTGCCCAAAACTAGTATCTAAACTAATTGATATGATATCAGTATTTGGATAAGTTTCTTTATATGTTTCTATCGCGTCTGATAAACTCACCTTATAAACTGTTTCACTTGCACTTGATTCACTCGTTGATGAACTAACTGAGTTACTTGAAGCTGAAACTTGTGAGCTTGATGACTTAGTCGTCTTACCCGAATCCGTGTTTTGCGATGAACACCCTGCAAACACTCCTAATGATAAAACCACACTACTTAATAAGATTATTTTTTTCATTGCTCATTCTCTCCTTTTGGTTTTCTTAATACAATTTTATTATAAAGTATGTTTTATGAAAATAAAATCCTACTTAAGAATGACTTTAACATCATTCTTTCCATACAAACTAAAAAACCTAGAAGATAACACTTCTAGGTCATTCATTATTTCACTGCACGTTTTTCTTTATACTTATTATAGTCTGCCGTATGAAGTAATTCTTGGGCATTTTTTACTCGCTCTTGAGTTGGTGGGTCAATGCCTTTTAATGGGTAATCAATTCCTAAGTCCTTCCATTTGAAAAGACCCATTGTGTGATATGGCAATACTTCAACTTTATCGACATTTTTTAATTCTTTAATAAAATTATCCAATCGAATTAAATACTCATCATAATCCGTTCTTTGAGGAACCAACACATGACGAATCCAAACTGGCTGACCAATATCAGACAAATACTTTGCCATTTCTAAAATATTATCATTTGTGTGCATGGTTAGTTCTTTGTGACCTTGTTGATCGATATGTTTGATATCAAAAAGAAACAGATCAGTGTATTTCAACATTTCATTGAATTTACTAAAAAATGGTTCGTCAAATGTAAATGGTTTACCACATGTGTCCACCGTCGTATGAATCCCATGTTTTTTTGCTTTTTTAAATAAATCAATGATGAAGTCAAGTTGAAGTAATGGCTCACCACCACTTATAGTGATACCCCCATCTTCTCCCCAGTAAGATTTATAACGTAAAGCTTCTTCCAGTATTTCATCAGTTGTCACTTCACGTCCTCCACCGATTTTCCATGTGTCAGGATTATGACAAAACTGGCAACGCATTTTACACCCTTGCATAAATACGATAAAACGAACGCCAGGACCATCAACTGTCCCTAAATTTTCTGTCGAATGAATTCTTCCTGTTACTGATTCTGTCATTTTAGTCACTTCCTAACTTTGCTTTAAAAAAAGGATGACCGCTAAAACAGCCATCCTTTTATTTTACTAATGATTTAATTACATTCTATCATGAGCTGTACGAGAAATAACGTCTGCTTGTTGTTCAGGTGTTAAATCACGGAATTTAACAGCATATCCAGATACACGGATAGTTAAGTTTGGATATTTTTCTGGATGAGCTTGAGCGTCTAATAATAAATCAGTTGTAAAGACGTTCACGTTCAAGTGATATCCTCCTTTATCGAAGTAACCATCCATTACATTACGTAAGTTGTTAATTCGAGTATCATCATCTTTACCTAAACCATTAGGGTTAATAGTTTGTGTATTTGAGATACCATCTAAAGCTGATGTATAAGCAAGTCTTGCAGTTGAGTTTAATGATGCTAAAAGACCATTTTTCTCACCTAAGAATTTACCATCTTGGTAACTTGGGTTAGCACCTGGTGCTAATGGTTTACCTGCACGACGTCCGTCTGGTGTGTTACCAGTTGCTTTACCATAAACAACATTAGAAGTAATCGTTAATAATGATGTTGTAGGTGTTGAGTTTCTATAAGTATGTTGACGTTTAATTTGAGTCATGAAGTAGTCTAAGATCCAGTTTGCCATAGCATCTGCTTCTTCATTGTCATTTCCGTAAGTTGGGAACTCATTTTGTGGTACATAGTCAACTGCTAATCCATCTTCGTCACGGATAACTTGAACGTTACCATGTTTGATAGCCATGATACTATCAGCCGCATGTGAGATACCAGCGATACCTGTTGCGAATGTACGTTTTAAGTCAGTATCCATGAATGCTAATTGTGGTGCTTCATAAGCATATTTATCATGCATGTAATGGATAACGTTTAATGTATTTACATATAATTCTGCTAACCAATCTAACATATCTTTATAACGAGTGATGAATTCATCATAGTTTAATGTATCACCAGTCATTGGACGGAAACGAGGTGCAACTTGTGCTTTAGTCACTTCGTCAATCCCACCGTTGATTGCATATAACACAGCTTTTGCTAAGTTAGCACGAGCTCCGAAGAATTGCATGTCTTTACCCATAACAGTGGCAGACACACAACAAGCAATCGCACAGTCATCTGATCCCCAGTTAGCACGTAATAAATCGTCATTTTCAAATTGGATTGAAGAACTTTCTTTCGCAATTTTAGCTGCGTAAGTTCTGAATCCTTCTGGTAAATGAGAAGAATACAATACTGTTAAGTTTGGTTCTGGAGATGGTCCCATGTTTGTTAAGGTATGTAAGATACGGAAATCATTTTTAGTTACTAATGAACGTCCGTCAATTCCCATACCAGCAATTGATAATGTTGCCCAAATTGGGTATCCAGAGAATAATTGGTTGTATTCAGGCGTACGAGCGAATTTAACCATACGTAATTTCATAATTAAGTGGTCAATTAATTCTTGTGCTTCAGCTTCGTTGATTACGCCATTTTCTAAGTCACGTTGGATATAGATATCTAAGAATGCAGAGATGCGTCCGATTGACATAGCGGCACCATTTTGTGATTTAATGGCTGCTAAGTAACCGAAGTATACCCATTGGATAGCTTCTTGAGCGTTTTTAGCAGGTTTAGAAATATCAAATCCGTAGTAAGTAGCCATTTCTTTAATGTCAACTAACGCTTTGATTTGATCAGACACTTCTTCACGTAAACGGATAACATCATCTGTCATCACTTTGTTACCTACGTTAGATAAGTCTTTTTTCTTTTCAGCAATTAAGAAGTCAATTCCGTATAATGCTAAACGACGATAGTCACCGATAATACGTCCACGACCATAAGCATCTGGAAGACCAGTGATAATTTTATTTTTACGAGCGGCTCTCATTTCTGGTGTATAAGCATCAAATACACCTTGGTTATGAGTTTTTCTCCAGTCACTGAAGATTTTTGTCATTTCGTCATCCACTTCATAACCATTAGATACTAAGGCATTGTTTGCCATGTTGATACCACCAAATGGCATAAAGGCTTGTTTCAATGGTACATCTGTTTGCAATCCTACGATTTTTTCTTCTTCTTTGATTAAGTAACCTGGTTCATGTGATGTTACTGTAGCAGGGATGTTGTTATCCATGTCATAAACACCATTTTTTTCATGTTGAACTTCAAATAATTCTTGTAATTTAGTCCATAATTTTTCTGTGCTATCAGCAGCTGGCTCTAAGAAACTGTCGTCACCTTTATACTCTGTGTAGTTTGCTTGAATAAAATCTCTAACATCCACTTGTGTGCGCCATTTACTACCTTTAAATCCATCCCAGTATCCCATAATATGAGAACCTCCTTAAGTTAGTTGTTTCAAAGTTTTATATTTCATTTATTTACATGTTCAGTATAACACAAAAACAGATTTGCACAAGTGTTATAGTGAAAAAAAATACTAATTTTGTTAAAAAAAACACAATTACCGTTTAACCCCTAGCTTTAGTGACTTTCTTAAAATTTTATTAAGGAAGTTTTTCTGCTTATCTGTTTTATTTCCTGTACCTATCTGTATTATAACAGCGGTTACATTTTGAGTCGTGTCATATAACAGAAAAAAGAAGAAACCTTTTAAAGATTTCTTCTTTTTATTAATCTTCTTTTTCTTTTTGTGAAATAGTTAATTTAACCACTTCTCCATCTACTTTTTCATTCGAAACAAATGAACCATTAGACGTTCTATCGTTTATAGGGATGTCCTTTATATCAACTGTATAGCTTGAACCATTTTGAGTTTCAACTGTAATAAATTCATCATCACGATTTGTTGAGACAGCAGAAAAAACGCGATGCGGTTGACTTTTCAATTCTCTTAAAACCATCAAACCACGTTTTGCTCGCCCTAACTTACTAATCTCTAATACATCCATTTTCTTGACTGATCCACGTTGTGTCACGACTGTCACCAAATGTTCTGCCGTACTAATTGGGAAAATATGACTGGAAACCAAATAATCTCCCTCTTTTAAATTCATGGCTTTAACGCCAGACGCTTTTGCTCCAACTGTTGGCACATCGCTTAAATCATAACGTAATCCAAATCCTAAGTGACTTATCAAGGTGACTTCATACTCTATTTGAGTTGAGATCAGGTTTGCACTAATCAATTCATCTGTGTCTGTTTTAAGTTTCATACACATCAACGGACGGCTCTTATAAGTACGCCAACTAGCAAATTCGCTCATTAGCGTTCGTTTAATCATACCTTCCTTTGTGACAAAGACAAATTCTTTCGTCTCATCAAGTGTTTCATAAGGAAAGACTTTTAATATTTGCTCATTTGGAAGAAGTGTACTTAGCGTTTGTGAAAAATGTTCACCAACATCTTTCCATTTTTTATCTGTTAATTCATGCACAGGTCGATAAATAATATTTCCTTTAGTTGTCACAAATAATACATGATGATGAGTATTTAATTGTCCAGCATAAATTAGCTCATCTGATTCTTTCATGTCAATGGCATCATCTTTTGATGCACCGTACGATCTTAAACTACTTCGTTTAACATACCCTTCACGCGTCACACTCACCATGACATCTTCTTGTGGCACGATAACTGCTGTTTCGATATTGATTTCTTCGATCTTATCTTCTAACACTGTTCTTCTGTCAGTGTCATAATTTTTCTTCACTTCACGTAATTCTTTTTTCATGACTTTTAACAACTCATTTGGGTTATTAATGATTGATTCAAGTGATTTAATCAATTGTTCTAACTCAGCTGCTTCTTGCTCAAGAGCTGTAATATCAGTGTTAGTCAAGCGATATAATTGCAATGACACAATCGCTTCTGCTTGCTCTTCACTAAAGTCATGTGCTGAAATCAAATTATCTTTGGCATTCTTTCTGTCTTTACTTTGACGAATAATGCGAATCACATCATCCAAGATGGATAAAGCTTTCATCAAGCCTAGTACAATATGTTCACGTTTCTTCGCTTTAGTTAAATCAAACTGACTACGGTCGATAATCACTTGTTTACGGTGAGTAATATAGCCCTCTAAAATATCTTTCAACCCAACTTGTTGTGGACGAAGTTTATTGATGGCTACCATATTAAAGTTATAATTCACTTGAAGTTCCGTGTTTTTAAGTAGGTAGTTTAAAATACCTTCTGCGTCGACTTCCTTACGAAGCTCCACCACAATACGTAAACCCATTCTATCTGTTTCATCTCTAACTTCAGATATTCCTTCAACACGTTTTGTTAAACGCAATTCATCCATTTTTTTCACTAAGTTGGCCTTATTCACTTCATAAGGAATTTCAGTAATCACAATTTGTTCACGTCCACCTTTAAGTGGTTCAATTTCAGTTTTAGAACGAATAATTACTCGACCTTTTCCTGTTTCATAAGCTTTCTTCAATTCTTTTTTTCCTTGAAGAATCGCGCCTGTTGGAAAATCTGGTCCAGGAATAAATTCCATTAATTTTTCCACACTAGCATTTGGATGATCGACTAAGTAAATCGTGCCATCAATGACTTCACCTAAATTATGTGTCGGAATTTCTGTTGCATACCCAGCTGAAATCCCTGTTGACCCATTAACTAAAAGATTCGGAAATCCTGCAGGTAAAACAGTTGGTTCTTTTTCTGTGTCATCAAAGTTCCAAACAAAATCCACGGTTTCTTTTTCGATATCTTTTAATAATTCACCACTAAGTTTTGATAAACGTGCTTCAGTATAACGCATCGCAGCAGGAGGGTCGCCATCCATACTCCCGTTATTCCCATGCATTTCAATTAACGGCTCGCGTAACTTCCAATCTTGACTCATACGAACCATTGCTTCATAAATACTACTATCACCATGGGGATGGTAATTCCCCATGATGTTTCCGACCGATTTAGCTGATTTTCTAAAACTTTTTTCGTAAGTATTGCCATCCTTATTCATTGAAAATAAAATCCGGCGTTGAACAGGTTTTAGTCCATCCCTTATATCGGGTAATGCTCTATCTTGAATGATGTATTTTGAATAACGTCCAAAACGGTCTCCCATTACATCTTCTAGACTAAGATTTTGAATCCCATGTTCTTGATTCATTCTTGTTCTCTCCCTTTTGTTGGTACTCGCTAATCAAATAGATTGATTTCTTCAACTGTTTTATTATCAGATGTCACGTGTTCCTCTAAAATGTCATGATTTTCTAAGATACTACCATCTTCTTCTAACGTAAATTGAACATGTTCTTCAATCCATTTGCGGCGGGGCTCTACTTTATCGCCCATCAACGTTGTCACACGTCTTTCTGCTCTTGCTGAGTCATCAATCGTCACACGAATCAATGTTCTTGTATCAGGGTTCATCGTTGTTTCCCATAGTTGATCAGCATTCATTTCACCAAGACCTTTGTAGCGTTGAATTAAATAGCCTTTACCCATTTTTTTGGTAATATTATTCATTTCATCATCTGTCCACGCATATTCAAGCTGTTCAGTCTTACCGCGACCTTTACTCACACGATAAAGCGGTGGCAAAGCGATATAAACTTTTCCTGCTTCGACAAGAGGTTTCATGTAACGATAGAAAAACGTCAATAATAACACTTGAATATGGGCCCCATCTGTATCCGCATCGGTCATAATGATGACTTTATCATAATTGACATCATCTAGTTGAAAATCAGGGCCAACACCAGCACCAATGGTATAAATCATGGTGTTGATTTCTTCATTTTTTAATATGTCTTGTAGTTTAGCTTTTTCCGTATTAATGACTTTTCCTCGAAGTGGTAAAATCGCTTGGAATTTTCTGTCGCGACCTTGTTTAGCAGACCCTCCGGCAGAGTCCCCTTCGACTAAGTACAATTCGTTTTTCTTTGGGTTACGTGATTGTGCCGGAGTTAATTTACCAGATAGTAAAGATTCCCCTTTACGACGTTTCTTGCCGTTACGGCTGTCTTCTCGTGCTTTACGTGCCGCTTCTCGTGCTTCTCGTGCTTTCAGCGCTTTTTTAACAAGCATTTGAGATAAATCATTGTTTTCTAATAAATAAAATCCTAATTGATCACTAATAACTGTATCAACAATCGTCCTAGCAACTGGTGTACCTAATTTCCCTTTTGTTTGCCCCTCAAATTGAAGCAAGTTTTCTGGTATACGCACACTAATAATCGCTGACAGCCCTTCTCTAAAGTCGCTACCTTCAAGATTTTTATCTTTTTCTTTTAATAAACCAGTTTTTCTAGCGTATTCGTTAAATGATTTTGTTAACGCCGTTTTCATTCCAATTTCATGTGTTCCACCATCTCTTGTACGCACGTTATTAACAAAAGATAAAATATTTTCAGAATAGCCATCATTGTACTGGAAGGAAAATTCGACTTCGATTCCTTCTTTTTCTCCGGCAAAATAAATGATTGGAGACAAATCATCTTTGCTTTCATTTAAGTAAGCAATAAATTCCTTGATTCCATCTTCATATAAAAAGACATCTTCTTTTTCTTGCCCTTCACGTTCATCAGTTAACGTAATTTTAATACCTTTCAATAGAAAGGCAGATTCTCTTAGACGTTCTGATAAGACATCATAAGAAAAAACCGTTGTTGAAAAAATGGACGCATCTGGCTTAAATGTAATCGTTGAGCCATTTTGTTTAATCGAGGTTTTCACCTTTGTAAACTTTCCATCAGGGTGCCCACCATCTTTAAACGATAAGGTTGCCTTCTGACCATCTTTAACGGTTTCCACTGTTAATGTACTTGATAAGGCATTAACCACACTTGCCCCAACACCATGAAGACCTCCTGAGGTTTTATAACCACCTTGACCAAATTTTCCACCTGCATGCAGTATGGTAAAAATTACTTCAATCGTTGGCTTTCCAGAAGCATGCATTCCTGTTGGCATCCCTCTACCATAATCTCGTACACTAATACTATTGTCTTTATGTATTGTTACATCAATTTCTGTTCCATAACCAGATAACGCTTCGTCAACCGCATTATCAAAAATCTCAAAAACCAAATGATGCAATCCTTTAGAGTCTGTTGATCCAATATACATCCCTGGACGTTTTCTTACCGCCTCTAGACCTTCTAATACTTGAATGGATGAATCATCGTATTGTCTATTTATTTCTTTTGACATAGGTAAACTCCTTTTCTACCATCATTACGTAAACAAGTTAGTTGCTTGTTCTAATCAATAATAGGCTACTTTTACGCCGATGTAAAGAACAGGTATTCGCCCTATTCACGGCAACATCATTTATTCTATAATAAAATAATGTATCTTGCAAAGTTAGTTTTTTTTCGAAAAAATAATGAAGCTTTTGATTTTTCAATTTACAACGTTTTTAAAAAACTGTATATTTATTAAATGATGATATTTTTTTAGAAAGGACACGTCTATGAACAATACAAAAAAACAAGTTAATTTATCTTTACTATTATCCACATTATTTCTAGGTTATGTGATTGTCTATATTGATAAATTATCTGTTGGGATTTCCATCATCTCCATTAGCAAGGATATTCCTATGACTGAAAGTCAAAAAGGACTCATTTTAAGTGCTTTCTTTATTGGTTACGCTATTATGCAGGTTCCTATGAGTTTTGCGATTAATCAATTTGGGGCAAAGAAAGTCCTTATTTGGTCTGTCTTTATGATTGGTGTTTTTGATTTTATCTTCAGTTTTGGAGAAACCGTGACAATGCTCTTAGCCATTAGATTATTAACAGGAATGCTGGCTCATTCTGGTTACCCTTCCGCTTCTAGTAAGGAGATCATTGATCATTTCCCTTTAGAACGCAGAACATTTGCTAAAGGCATTCTCATTTCTTCTTCAGGTATTGCTGGCATTGTGGGACCTATTCTACTATCACCAATTATCGATAAATATAATTGGAAATTTGCTTATATGTTACTGACTATTCTGGCTATTTTAGCTTCTTTTATTATTGCAAGAAGTATTCCTACACCGAATAAACAATCAAACGAAATCGTTGAAGAAGATTCTGAAAAAGTATCCTTACTGAATATTTGGAAAAACCGAAATATTTGGATACTTTTTGCTGCCGCATTTTTTGTCAATAGTTTACTTTACGGTATTAACAACTGGTTACCAAGCTTTTTAACAAGTCAACGTGGCATTACACTGACTCAATCTGGTATTGTCAGTTCATGCGTTGGGGTGTTTTCTCTCGTTGGAGCCATTGGTGGAAGTTATGTTGTAAGTAAGTTTTTTTCTGAGAAGGATACACTGGTGATTATGATTATGGCAACGATTGGTTCATCATTAGTCTTTTTATCTTATTATCTCCATTCTCTTGTCCTATTTATTCTCGTCTTAGGATTAGCAACATTGTCTATGACAGTTGCCTTTGTAACCCTTATGACAATCCCTCTGAAAGTATTTACTGGTAAGCACTTTGCACCAAGTTACTCTACTATTTCAACTGGTGGTATTCTAGGAGGCGCAACAGCACAAATCATTATTGGTTCACTAGTCGATGGTTCTGAATCCTATTTATCTGCTTTTATTTATTTCTTTGCTTTAGGTATTTTAGCCACACTTTCTTTAACCTTCCTTAAAAAAGGCGCTGAACACTACTAAAAAAAGCACGTCACCTTCATTAATTCACTAAAGGTGATGTGCTTTTTATTTTAATTTTGATAATTGTTTATTCATTGTCATCACACCAACAATCGCTAAGTGAAGAATTAAAAAAAGGAATACTATTTCTAATTTGACGAGTGACCAGTTAAGAAAAATGGTTTTAAACACATACCAAGGTCTAACAAAAATATCAATTGAATGAAACCTCGGTGGAAATCTACCAGCATAAATTCCTAGTGATGATAACAAACACGCAGCAATTAATATCAAACTGACTTGAGTCATGTTTAGGGCATAACGATTTTTAATATAATTTAATAGTTTTAACAATTGACCAAACCCAATTAAAACAAAACTAAAAACCGCTAAAAATAATACCACAGTCAATGTCCAATCACCTAAATTTTTAATGCTATCTCCTGTAAAATGGTTATAAATATCTAAAATATCCATATGAATAATATCTGTCACTAAATAAGGAATATTAGGGAAATATAACATAAATAAAGCTGCTAACCCTATTTTCAAACTATTCTTCTTGACACGAAAAAATTGAAATGATAGCTCTAAAGGGATATAAGCTAATAAAATATTCAATGATAAAAACGAAAAACGTGTATTATATGCCCCAATGATAAGTAATAGACTCATTAATCTAACAATATTTTTCATTTTTTCACCCCTTCTCTATCTTAATCATTGGTGTCCTATTAGACTTCTAAAATAAAGAAATTCTTCCATCAACTCTTTATTGATTCTTTCTCCCTTAAACATCGCGTTTTGTGCAGCTTGATATAATACATTAAATCGATTCATATCAACCTTTTTATCTAATATAAGGATCGCTTTTAAATGAGATAATTCTGTTATAAAATCTTCTGGATTCATTCTTTCTACCCCTTCATCTAATTTTTATCTATCTACATATTATAACATCTTTTTACCCATTTTTTGAAAAATTCATTAAATATTCAATTCTTTAAAACACTTTTTTCTCTTGAAATTTGTTATAATGAAAGAAATAAATAACAAAAAGGGGATGGAATAAATGATTTATATTGACAAAGAAAAATTTGCTCAAGCTGTCTTGATGTCTGAAAAAAAAGAATTAACACTCGATCAAAAACTTGATTTATATGTTAAAGCCATGGATTTGGCAGCTAAACATAACAAAGAAATTCCCAAACCAAAAATGAATATGTTTGGAACTAAAGCACCTTAAAAAGCTTTCCATTAATTGGAAGGCTTTTTAAGTGTCTTTAGATAGTCTTTTGTTTCTGGTGAGATTCTTGAACTCTCTCTTGCTTTTTGAATGGTTTTTAGGTGTGTCCAGTCATCTAATCTTCTCTCATTAATATAGGGAATCGTTGCGTCATATTGTTTAGCCAAACTGGTCGCAAAAAACCACGCACGCATCATATTGACATAATAGGCCTCACTTTCCACTTCACAAACGCGTTGTGGAATTGTTTCATTAAAATTTTCTTCTGCTAGATATATGTTCATCAGCTGTAATATCGCAAAACGGACGGTATATTCTTGACTTGATGTCAACCATTCATCAATATATGGCAGTAACTTTTTTGGATTCTTTTTAAAAATAGCAGGTGTTTGGCAATCCGTTACTGCCCAATTATCCACATAAGGTAAAAACGTTTGGTATGCTTTAATGGCTTCATCAAAGTCTTTTATACTTGAGATAATTAACATATGCAGGACATTTTCCTCGTGATAGGTATGAGGTAATGCTGATAAAAAGTTAGTAGTAACCTCATTTTTAATCATCTCTTTAGCTAGTTTTCTAAGTTGTGGCATCCTCACACCAATGACCTTATCAGGACTAATTGTCGGGATTAATTTCGCGTTAAATATTTTGTAGGCTCTGTCTTGCATTGAAAAAAGGGTTGCTTGTACAGATGTCATAGATTTCCTCCATTAAAAAAGCACCCGACAAATTTGTCGAGCGCTCATCAATTGTCTTATTTAAGACGTTCATTTAATTCTTTTGCTAAGTCTTCAAAACCAGGTTTTCCAAGTAAAGCAAACATGTTTTTCTTGTATGCTTCAACACCTGGTTGGTCAAATGGATTGACACCATTTAAGTAACCTGAAATACCTACTGCGATTTCAAAGAAGTACATTAAGTAACCTAATGTATAAGCATCTGTTTCAGGAATATTTACCACAAAGTTTGGCACATCACCATCCGTATGTGCTAAAAGTGTTCCTTCAAAGGCTTTTGTATTAACAAAGTCAATTTCTTTTCCTTGAATGTAACCTAAACCATCTAAGTCTTGATCAAGTACTGGAATTTCCACGTTTTTACGAGGTTTTTCGACTTTAATGACTGTTTCAAAAATGTTACGACGTCCTTCTTGAATGTATTGACCTAATGAATGTAAGTCAGTTGAGAAGTTCGCACTTGATGGGTAGATACCTTTTTGGTCTTTTCCTTCAGACTCTCCGAATAGTTGTTTCCACCATTCAGAGAAGTATTGTAAGTTTGGTTCGTAATTGATTAATAACTCAGTTACTTTTCCTTTACGGTATAAAATGTTACGTAATGCAGCATATTGATATGCTTCATTTTTTGTTAAATCATCAGAGCTGTAAGCAACGCGAGCGTCAGCAGCACCTTTCATTAACTCATCAATGTTAGCACCTGTTACAGCGATTGGAAGTAATCCAACTGGTGTTAACACAGTGAAACGTCCCCCAACATCATCAGGAATAACAAATGTTTCCCAACCTTCAACGTCAGCTTCTGTTTTAACAGCACCTTTAGCTTTATCAGTCGTTGCATAAATACGTTTGTTTGCTTCTTCTTTTCCGTATTTTTTCTCTAATAAATCTTTAAAGACTCTAAATGCAATTGCTGGTTCAGTTGTTGTACCAGATTTAGAAATAACATTCACTGAGAAATCTTTGTCGCCAATAATTTGGATTAAATCAGCTAAATAAGTTGAGCTAATAGAATTTCCAGCAAAGAATACTTGTGGTGTTTTTCTTTCTTCATTGTCTAAAAGGTTATAGAATGAGTGGTTTAAAAAGTCGATAGCGGCTTTAGCTCCTAAGTATGATCCACCAATTCCAATGACGATTAAAATATCTGAATCTGATTGAATTTTTTCTGCTGCTTTTTTAACGCGAGCAAATTCTTCTTTATCATAGTTTTTTGGTAAATCAATCCAACCACGGAAATCATTTCCTGGTCCAGTTCCCTCACGCAATGCATTGTGTGCTGCCGTAACTTCTGCTTGCATGTAACCTAATTCATGGTCACCGATAAATGTACCGACATTTGAATAATCAAAACGAATATGTGACATAATCATCCTCCTAGTAATATGTGATTCTTAGTACAAGAATACATCCCTATTCTACCACTTTTTTGAATGTTTCACATCTTTTTCAGATAGTTTATAACAAAACGTGGAGAATTTTTATTACACAAGTCCTTGAGCAAGCATTGCTTTTGCAACTCGTTCAAATCCAGCAATATTTGCACCAGTTAGCAAATCGTCTTCTTTCGCGTATTCTTTTGCTGTTGTTGCACATGTTTCATAAATATTTTTCATAATGCTATCAAGTTCTGAGTCGACTTGTTCAAAAGTCCAAGGTAATCGTTGAGCATTTTGAGCCATTTCTAAAGCTGATACAGCCACTCCACCAGCATTGGCTGCTTTACCTGGACAATAGATAACACCAGAATCAGTTAATTGATGCAATGCTTCCAATTTTGTTGGCATGTTTGCCCCTTCAGCTAAGACTTTTACCCCGTTTTTGATTAGGATAGCTGCTTCGTCTAATCCAATTTCATTTTGAGTGGCACATGGTAAAGCTACTTCATAGGCAATATTTTCTGTCCAAATTGACGCATTTTCAACATATTTTGCATTGGGTTTTGCCGCAATATAGTCACTTAAACGACCACGTTTTACTTCTTTGATTTCTTTGACTAACTCACAGTCTACACCATCTTCATCGATGATATAACCAGAAGAATCAGAACAGCCAAGAACTGTTGCGCCTAATTCTTGTGCTTTTTCAATCGCATAAATGGCCACGTTACCACTACCTGAAACCATCACACGTTTGTCTTTTAGTGCATCGCCTTTATCTTGTAACAAATACTTAACAAAATACACTAAACCATAACCTGTTGCTTCTGTACGAGCTAAACTTCCCCAGAAAGTTAATGGTTTACCCGTTAAAACACCTGCTTGATAACCATTTAGACGTTTGTACTCTCCGTATAAATACCCAATTTCACGGCCTCCAACACCCATATCACCAGCTGGAACATCCATACTTGGGCCAATATGTTTTTGTAATTCTTGCATAAAACTTTGACAAAAGCGCATGATTTCACCATCAGATTTACCTTTAGGATCAAAATCACTTCCGCCTTTACCTCCTCCAATAGGTAAAGAGGTTAAACTATTTTTAAAAATTTGTTCAAACGCTAAGAATTTCATGATACTTTGATTCACTGATGGATGGAAACGTAGTCCACCTTTATATGGTCCTAATGCTGAGTTATATTGTATACGATATCCTGTATTCACCATCCATTCACCAGAATCTGACATCCAAGGAACGCGAAACTCAATTAAACGCTCAGGTATAATCAACTGACCTAAGATATTTTTCTCACAGTATATGGGATTTTTTTCTAAAAATGGTGTGACTGTGGTTAAAAATTCTTCCACTGCTTGAATATACTCTGGTTGGTAACCATATTTTTCTTTCACTTCATCCAACATTTTTGTTACATAATCTTGTGTTGACATATTGTATCATTCCCTTCTTAAACTTAATTTGTATTATATAGTATTTAAATAAAAAAAAAAAATATTTTCTCATCAAATTTTAAAAAAAGTATGCTAAACTATCATTTAATAATGAAAGGAGTGGCAATAGATGAGTATAGATGTCATTGTCATTGGTGGGGGAACAAGCGGTATGATGGCTGCCGTTTCCGCGGCTGAAAAGGGCGCACGCGTCATGATTATCGATAAAAACAAAATGCTTGGAAAAAAATTACGTCTAACTGGTGGAGGTCGATGTAATGTCACCAATAATAGGCCGCCAGAAGAAATTATTTCTTTTATCCCTGGAAATGGGAAATTTTTGTATAGTACCTTCTCTCAATTTAACAACTATGACATTATGGAATTTTTTGAAAGCCATGGTGTGCATTTAAAAGAAGAAGATCATGGCAGAATGTTTCCTATTGAAAACACCTCTAAAGCAATCGTTAACGGACTGTTTGACCGTTTATCTGAGTTAAATGTTGAATTGAAAATGAATACAACCGTTAAAAAATTATTAGTAACTGATGGCAATATAACAGGCGTGATGACTGATACAAAAGAAGAAATTCATGCACCTTGTGTTGTCTTAGCAACTGGTGGGAAGACCTATCAATATACTGGATCCACTGGGGACGGGTACACGTTAGCTAAAAAAGTGGGGCATACTATTACCAAATTATTTCCAACTGAATCTCCCCTTTTATCTGAAGAGTCTTTTATTAAAAGTCGTGAGCTTCAAGGGTTATCTTTAAGAGATATTGGTTTATCTGTTCTAGACGAAAAAGGAAAAGTGGTTGTCACACATGAAATGGATGCGTTGTTCACTCATTCTGGTATCTCTGGTCCTGCAGCACTTCGTTGTAGTATGTTTGTCAATCAACTACTTGAAAAAGGACAAAAAAATGTCACGATGTCTCTCGATTTATTTCCATTAAAATCTGAGCAAGATATCAAACAACAAATTGTGTCTATCCAAAAAGAAGATGGTAATAAATCAATCAAAAATGCGTTAAAACCATTGATGCAAGAACGCTACTTAGAATTTTTATTGGGACGTTGCCATATCGACACGCAAACCCCTTTTAAACAAATCACTGAAAAAGAAATTGATGCTCTTGTTGATGAAATCAAACATCTCACTTTTACGGTCAATAAAACCTATCCACTTGATAAATCATTTGTTACTGGTGGTGGGATTAGTCTAAAGGAAGTCAATCCTAAAACAATGGAAAGCAAATGCGTTAATGGATTATTTTTCTGTGGTGAGTTACTAGACATTAATGGTTACACTGGTGGTTTTAACATCACTGCGGCGTTTTGTACAGGTCATGTTGCTGGAGAACACGCGGCAGAAATTGCCAGCTATTTTAACTATTAGAATAAGAAAACTGACCTTAACTTTTAGGGATAAGGCCAGTCTCTTTTTTTATTTTAATGACATAAATGCCATAGAACAACGCCACTATACCTGAAAATACCACGCTATATTTTATCAAAAAAGGCGGATCATAATAAACAGATAGCTGGTGAACTCCCTTAGGTAATTGGAATGATAAGGTTCTCTCAGATGAGAGGGTTGTTTTGATGCGTTTTCCATTCTCCTCGACTACTAGTCCACTATAGCCAATAATTGGTGTGACAACAGTATTAGTCTGCTCATTCAGTGTAACCTTTATGTTCGCTTCATTTTTTTCAAACTGGTAAGGCATTGGGACATCTTCTTGGTTCACTTGTCCAATCTTATCTTTTATTCGTTTAGTTTGTTCCTCCGTCAATCCCGCTGGAAAATAGTCTCTATTAACAGATTTAATATACCGTTTGGTCGTTATAATATCTTGTTTATCATACATTAATTTATTTAACGATCGACGAATCATTAAAGTATTAACACTAAGAGTGGAGATAATCAACATAGCAACACTTAACCAGATCGTTACTCGTTTTAATGAAATGGTAGCAAAACGGCTCAAATAATCAGCTAAAATCGCTGCTCCTAAAAAACTACCAAATACGGATAAAAATGGCATTAAACGAAACGGAAACTGAATAATCGCTAATGGCGTATGTTGTAATACACGCCATGGAAATACTGATGTCATCATGAAAGTTATGACTAATGATAACCACAAACATTGCCTTAATAATTTATCTTTACGGACAATCGACTCTTTTTTCCAAATAACGTGATATATTCCTATCATAAGTGAGCATAGCAAAATAATTCCGATACTCATATAACTTAAATAATTAATGCTAGATGACACGAGCATCACACCAATATTGGTCGCTTCACTCGCTAAATCATGAACCCGTACGGAACGAATATGTAAGGTTAACATTTCATACAAAATAGGAACAAGAGCGCCAGTAGAAATAAAAATAGTCATAATAGCACTAAATACTAATTGCTTGAATACTTTCATTGTAATCATCTTTTTAATCAAACCTACCACAAATAACCCTGCCAATACAACAACCACTAACATCAATGATAAAACATGTGAATACGCCGTAAGTGCCAACCCAAAAATCAGCCAATATTTTTTGGTTCCACCATCTTTTAATATACTATAAAAACCAGCAAATATTAGAGGGTACATCGTCAAAACAAAAAATTCCCCCAAATCAAATCGTTGATAAAAACAAATCAGTCGATAATGGGAAAAGACATAAAAAAATGAAAAAACAAATGGTAAAAACTGCTTAGCACGTACGTTTACTTCTGGTAGCGCAATGGAGCTAATATATTTAGCACATTGGTAGGCAATATAAAACGTCAGTAAATTCATCAAAAATAGATACCCATAGACACCAAAAATCACTGATTGAAAAATCAAAGATAATAATGCAATTGGTAAAACTGTCGTAAGCGTAGGGTAAAAAATATTGGCTCCATAAAAAATATCACGCTTACCAAATCTTGCGACTGCTTGAACCTGTCCTGTGTCTTTTAATTGATCCATGACGCCAAAAATCCGTGCGAAATGAAAGGGATAGTCGTCTCCACGAATAAGTGCTACATGCCAACTTGATAAATCAACTGCTGGCAACATATAAAGCAATGATAATCCTATCCAAAAAAATAGAATAAAAAAATGATTTTTTTTCATTTGTCTTCCTTCTTTTAATTAATTTAATAATAAAAAACACCATAATCTATAAATCAGCATATTTAGTGTATTAACCTTTTACAAACATAGCTATTTTACCAAATAATCTTTCAATTTACTAATAAGAGTTAAAAGTCATACTTTATCATCATTCTTAATAAAAAAAACGATTCTAAGTCTAACCTAGAATCGTTTCATCTTCTGTTAAATCAGCATACTTTCCATGTGTCACATTTAATAAATCTTCAGGCGAGACACTCATTTGTAGTCCTCGACGACCTGCAGAAACGTGTATAGTATCAAAAATTTCAGCTTCTTTAGCATAATAAGTTGGAAATAATTTTTTCATTCCAACAGGAGAGCAGCCTCCATGGATATAGCCTGTCAACCCTTCTAACTCTTTCATTGGTAGCATCTCTATTTTTTTATTGCCACTAGCTTTAGCTAATTTTTTTAAATCTAACGTTTTATTTCCAGGTATAACTGCTACAACAGGTCCCGT
Organism: Vagococcus luciliae; assembly: GCF_024637875.1. Classification (NCBI taxonomy): domain Bacteria; kingdom Bacillati; phylum Bacillota; class Bacilli; order Lactobacillales; family Enterococcaceae; genus Vagococcus; species Vagococcus luciliae. Next base: position 1,646,676 of record NZ_CP102451.1, read on the forward strand.
CTTATTTCCCAAAGTCACAAGCGTTTTAAAGACTTGATTTTCATCAATCCCTAACGCATGGGCGGTTTCAAGAGCTGCTGCGTGTTTATCGCTGTATTCATACTCTCTTGTATCAAATGGTATTTTCTTTTGTTCCAAAGACCTAACAGCATTTGTTTTAGCCTTCTTTTTAGACATTTCTATCGACTCCCTCTTTTATACCCAATAAGATTCATTCCTTCTCTTAAGATTGGTATTGGAAGCTGACCTGGTGCTGAAAGATATTTTCCGTTTGAAGCATAAGTTAAACTAGACCCAAATAGTTCACCTGTCATACGAGATAATTGGCCTAACTCACCCATACTAATCATAACAAAAGAAATCTCTGAATGTTCTATTTGGATTTTATTTGATACTTCCAACACATTTAACATATCCTGTAAATCATTTGGCATAACAGCCACCTTACAAATATCCCCACCTAATTGATACATGTCTTTAATTAACTCATACATATTATGCACGTCAGGTGTAAAATGATTATTGTGTTTGGATAGTAATACTTTAACATTTCTTTCCTTAGCATGAACCATGACATCACTAGGTTTTTCTAACATCATTTCAAATTCTAAATCAACCATATCTATTAAACCAGTATCCATCATCATGCGATTGAGTTCAACATATTCATCTAACTCAATATGTTGTCCACCACCTTCTTGCAATGTTCTGTAAGTAAAGATAAGTGGCTTATCATCAATGGCATAACGCACAAAATAGGCCGCTTTTTTCATAAATCTTGCATCGTGCACATACATAAAATAATCTGCACGCCACTCGATGACGTCACAATCTAATTTACTTAATCGTATAGCTTCTGAGAACAATTCTTCAAAATTTTTCGCTACAAGAGGTACACATACTTTTGGTTTTCCTTTTCCTAATTCAAGGTTACGTACTTTTAACTCTGACATCAAACCCCACCTATCATTTCATAATCACATTTATTTCACTCGGTAAAATAATACTTTCAAATAATTTCCTTCATTAAACCCTTTTGCTACACGGAAATCTTCTGGTAATTGATATAATTCTAAAAACGTAAACGCACGACCAGTTTCTTTTATTCCTAGCTCGACCATTTGTCTAAACTTATCCAACGAGACATTTGCAGCATTTGTTGAAGCAACCAGTAAACCATCTTTATTTAATAATGCTACTGCTTCAGTCGTTAATTGTTGATAATCTTTAGCGACAGAAAAAACTTTCTTTTTATTTCTTGCAAAACTCGGTGGGTCCATTACAACAATATCAAAAGTGTATTGTTTTTTAAAAGCGTATTTAAAATAATCAAAAACGTCCATTACTATTATAGACTGATTATCTGTATTAAGTCCATTCACAGCAAACTGTTCTTGTGTTTTTTGTCGACTTCTTTTTGCTAAATCAACGCTTGTTGTTGACACAGCACCACCCATTGCACTTGCAACAGAAAAAGCTCCAGTGTAGCTGAATGTATTTAACACTGTTTTTCCAATAGCATAACTATCTGTCAAACGACCTCTAACTTGCCGTTGATCCAAAAAGATTCCCGTCATTAAACCTTCATTTAAATAAGTCGCATAAGTGATATTATTTTCTTTGATTAAAAGTGGTTCAGGTGCTTGTTTACCACTTAAAAATGCTGACTCAGGCAATTCTTTTGTATTGAAGCGAATTTTTTCATATATACCTTGATACTTAATATTAGAAGACATTAAGGCCTCTAATATCTCTTTTTTTAATCGGTAGATGGTGTCATTATACCAAGAAACAACTAAAAAACCAGCATACCAATCAATCGTTACACCACCTAACCCATCCCCTTCACCATTAAATAAACGAAATGCCGTCGTCGCCTCATCTACAAAAAATGTTGAACGATATTCTTTTGCTTCATTAAATAGATGAACTAAAAAAGGTTTATCTATTGGTTGATTTTCAGAAAAGCTAATCATCCAACCTGATCCTTTATGTTGTTTCCCTAAATAGCCATATCCTAAAAATTCGTCTTTTTCAGAATAAAAACTAACCCATTTTTTACACTCATCTTGAGCATTTACCATATCTTCAGCTTTAATTAATGGATAGTGGCCTTTATATTTTTGACTTTTCTTTTGTCTTATCTGTACTTTCTTCATGCAGTCAATCCCTTTAATTTCTATTCATTTATTGTATGATACTACTATATCAGTTTTTACGTATTTTTGCTCCCTTTTTTAAGGATGTTAGTTCTATATTTTTTTTTAAGAAAAATGACCATAATTGACAGACATGTAAGGAATATGTAAAATGTAACATGGAGTATTCAGCTTGGTAGTCTAGTGGTACTAAGTTGTTAAGAAAGGATGTTTATTTTGAAACATAAATATAATAAAAACTGGATTAATACTAGGATGGGATTTTTCTCATTAATGGTTGTATTATTCTGGCTAAAAAACCTGCTAGCTTATACAGTCGACTTTAATTTAGGCGTTGAAAGCTTCTTTCAATACCTTATTTTATTTATTAGTCCTGTAGCAACAACGGTCTTTTTATTCTCTGCTGCACTTTATGTCAAAAGTCCAAAAAAAGCTTACATTACGTTACTGATTATTTCATCATTAACTACGTTATTACTTTTTTCTAACGTCATTTATTACCGAGAATTTACAGACTTCATCACCGTTAATACCATGCTTGGTGCTGGGAAAGTAGCATCTGGCCTTGGGGAAAGTGCCATCCGCATGTTCAGACCATACGATTTATTATATTGGGCGGATATCGTGGTAGTTATTTTCTTACTTGCAACTAAGAAAATTAAAATTGATGAGCGTCCAATCCCTGCTCGTTCAGCCTTTGCTGTAACAAGTTTTTCAATTCTACTCTTTTCTGCTAACTTAACTTTAGCTGAAACAGATCGACCTGAATTATTAAAACGGACCTTTTCAAGAAATCACATTGTCAAATACTTAGGGATGAACGTCTTTACTGTTTACGATGGTGTGCAAACGTATAACGCGACTCAACGACGTGCTCAAGCTAGTCAAAATGATTTAGTTGATGTTCAAAAATATGTAAAAACACATTATGCTGAACCAAATGATGATATGTTTGGAATTGCAAAAGGACGTAATGTCATTTATGTCCACTTAGAAAGTTTCCAACAATTTTTAATTGATTACAAATTAAAAGATGAAAATGGTGTGGAACACGAAGTAACACCATTCTTAAATAGTTTATTCCATTCAAATGAAACATTTAGCTTTGATAATGCCTTCCATCAAGTTGGATCAGGTAAAACAAGTGACGCGGAAACATTATTAGAAAACTCATTCTTTGGTTTAAGCCAAGGACCATTATTCACTCAATTGGGGGATAAAAACACCTTCCAAGCCGCACCTAACATTTTAGGTCAAACACAAGGCTATACAAGCGTAGCATTCCATGGTAACAGTGGCTCTTTCTGGAATCGTAATGAAACGTATAAACGATTGGGCTATAATTATTTCTTTGATGGTAGCTATTATGACGTCAATGAGAACAATTCATTCCAGTATGGGTTACATGATAAACCATTCTTGGAACAATCTGTTCAATATTTAGAACACGTGCAACAACCATTTTATTCTAAATTTATTTTAGTATCTAACCATTATCCATATGCAAAATTTAAAGATGACAATGCTGGTTTCCCAATTGCTAATACATCTGATGCGACAATTAATGGGTACTTTGCAACTGCAAACTATTTAGATACAGCTGTTAAAGAGTTCTTTGATTACCTAAAAGCATCTGGCCTTTATGATAATTCAGTCATTGTGCTATATGGTGACCATTATGGTATTTCAAATTCTCGTAACAAATCTCTTGCAGAATTACTTGGTAAATCAAAAGAAGAATGGAACGAATTTGATGACACGGCTGTTCAACGTGTTCCCGTAATGTTCCATGTTCCTGGTCAAACTAAAGGTGGTGTTGATCATACATTTGGTGGTCAAGTTGACGTCTTACCTACACTGCTACATTTATTAGGTGTTGATACTCAACCATATATTCAGTTAGGACAGGATTTCTTCTCTAAAGACAAAGACCAAATTGTTGCCTTTAGAAATGGAACCATCGTCACACCAAAATACACAATCTTAGGTGAAGCCATCTATGATACAACAACTGGTGAATTGATTGATACACCAACAGAAGAACAATTGGCAGAAATAGCGGACATTAAAGAAAAAGGGAACACACAACTTCATATGTCTGATGCCATTACAAATGGTGATTTATTACGATTTAACACAAACAGTGGATTAAAACCACTTGATCCTGCTAAGTTTGATTATAAAAATGAGTTAGATAAGCTCCTTCAAGTTGAACAACAAAAAGGAGATAAATCAACCAGTGTTTACTCATTACACAATAATCAATCAACTGTTGATTTATTCAAAACACAGACTTATAAAGAAATTCAAGAGGAAAATGGTGTTACCACTCAAAGTAGTGCAACCACTGAAACCTCTTCTACAACAGCAAAATAAACGAAAAATACACAAGATATCAGCTCTTGTGTGTTTTTTTGTATACTTGTTTTTGTTTTAATAATAACTGAAATTCTTGCTCTAATTCTTCACTTGGTTCAAGACTCAACTTACCTAATACTTCACTAATTTTTGTTTCAATCACTAATAAACTATCCTGCTGTTTTGAATTCTTTTTAATGATTGAGATGACTTTATAATCTGACAAAAGTCCTTCAAATACCTTTATCTTTTTGTTTTCAATAATTAATAATTTTGTTGCCACTGATTTAATAAACTCTCTATCATTAATTCAAAACTTGGATTTATCTGATAGTTAAAAGATTGTATATCCATTTGTTTCATTTTACCATCTCCTTATTTTTAGGAGAAAAAAATCCCTCCTATAGTTAAGAATAGGAGGGATTAAACGTGTTTTAGGGTAAGCAAAATAGCCATTAACCCAAACTTATACAACCACACCTATTCCACAAATAAAGATAAACGCATAACAAAATAAGCTTGTTTCATCGTTTTCTTCACTTTGCTTATAAATAGGATTTAGTTGTACATGTATTTGGGTCACCCTTTCTAAAATTGTTAAGACAACTATAACATGGTGATGCTTGTTTTGACAACCCACTTTAATTGACTGACTTGACAGATAATTCTAACAACTGTATGATGAACAAAATATTCATTTATTGGGGGGAGTTAAATGAAAAGAAAAGCGTTTGAAACAGCACTACCTTACACACTACCAATTTGTGTTGGTTTTTTATTTCTAGGGATGTCTTATGGTTTTTTGATGCGCAGTATGGGATTTAGTGTATGGTATCCGATGCTCATGAGCTTTTTTATTTATGCTGGTTCAATGGAATTTGTCACAGCTAACTTACTCATGTCAGCTTACAATCCACTTTATGCCTTTTTTTTGACGCTTTTAGTCAATGCTAGACACATATTTTACGGTATTTCTATGTTGGATAAATATAAAAATACCGGTTGGAAAAAGTTCTATCTTATTTATGGTATGTGTGATGAGTCCTTCACAATAAATTGTACTGTAACGCCTCCTGAAAATGTTGATAAAGGATGATTTATGTTTTTTGTCACGTTATTAAACCAAATTTATTGGGTTGGTGGTGCAACTCTTGGTGCGCTTCTTTGCTCTGTTATAACGTTTGATACAACAGGGATTGAATTTGTGATGACTGCTTTGTTCGTGGTGATGTTTATGAATCAATGGGAAGAAACAACTGACCACAGACCTGCACTCATTGGCCTGATCAGCTCATTTATTTGTTTAATTTTATTAGGAGCTGACAATTTTATGCTTCCTGCCATGGCACTCATTGTGATTATTTTTACCTTAGATAGAAAAAATTTGGATAAACAGGAGGTCGAAATATTATGACAAACATGTCTTTTCCTCATCAGATGATAACGATTGGCGTTGTGGTTATCGGCACGATGTTAACTCGTTTTCTGCCATTTATTTTATTGGCTCTCCGTCAAATGATGTGGATGAGTAAAATTTAGTGAATTTAAGCAACGAAAGACAACAGGTTTTCGTTGCTTATTTATTTACCTTGAAAACTAAGTAAAATTCTATATTTATAGTTTTGGAAATTTCTATAGCCATAGGCTATTCGTTTGATTAGCTTAATTTTATTGATGGTCCCTTCTAATGGTCCGTTAGAAAATGGAAACTTGAAAGTATTATTAATTCTTGGAAGATGTTTTTTTAGTGTTCTGATAGATGTTTTCATTGGTTCAGAGATTAACTCATGACTTAATAATAGTAGATCTGAGAAAGCCTCAAAATCATTGTTTTTACTACAATATAATAAGTTTTGATAGAGTCCGTATGTCTCAGATAGTTCTTTGCTTAAGCTTAGTAAATAATCCATAATATCTGTTTCAGGTAAGATATTTTTAAATAATCGTTGATAACGATAGTCTTTATAATTTAATTCGTTAGAGTCTTTTAAAAATAGCTTCCAATATCTCTTTAGTTTTCTATAATTCTTTAGATCATTAAGGTTTGATGTCTTAAACTTATTCATTGTTCTAATTCTTGTAATATTTAATGAACGACTAATTAATTGAACTAAGTGAAATCGGTCAATAACCACTGAAGCATTTGGAAAAAGTTTATTAGCTAGTTTAAAATAGCCAGCATTCATATCAACAACGATCGTTGCGACTTTATTTCTTACTTTCAAAGGGTATTTTGAAAAGTGTTTTTCTAACGTAATCCTTTTATTATCTGGTAAAATATCAATAATTTTATGTGATAAGGAGTCTGAGTAGATAAAACTGTACTTACCTTGATTGTTTTTTACAGATGTAAACTCATCAAAACATAGGTGTTGAGGCAAGTCCGTAAATTTATTTGACAGTTCTTTCCCAAATAAATTAAGAATTCTACTGATTGTAGTAGTTGATACAAAATGTCTTTTAGATAAGTCTTTCAATGAGATAGCATCGGATAACTCCATGCCAATAGACTGTTTCACTCTGTTAGCAATAAAGCAGTGCTTATCAATTTCTAAAGATTCAGCTATAAAAGAGGTGTGACATTTACGACAAAGGAACCGTTGTTTCTTTAGTGATAGATAGGTTGGATAATGGGCAACACTTAGCCATTTTATTCGAGAAGAAATAAAACCATTTTTTACAATAGAATAGTTTTCATTCTTAATTCCACAACAAGGACAAGCCAAAGGCTTATAAGTAAGTGTTCCGCTATAGATTTTACTTCTAACTCCTTTTATCATTTTTTCTTCACAAAAAATAGAATCAAAATAAATGTTTGTGTCTTTCAAATCCAGCGACACTCGGATACAATGGTTGTGAGACATATGAATCTTCCTTTCTAAAATTTGGTTTGGTCACTTTAATTTTACCTGGAAAATTCGTATGTTTCTTTTTTATGTAAAAAAATAGATGCAGATGAATTTCTTCATCCACATCAAAAATTATACAGCCATTTTATTTCCAGAAAATAAAACACCTCCTGTTTATATTATATATCTAGGAAACGTTTTACCATATGCCACGATGGGATTGTTAGTTGTATTTTGTTTAAAAGATGCTGTCACAAGAGCATTTGCTTTTCCTGAATTACTCGCGATTTTACTGATTGTCATCATCCATAAGTGGAAACACAGCACCCTTTTAAGTATAGGATTAGGAACTATTTTTTATATGGTATTAGTACAACATATTTCATTTTAAGAAACTTGCATTAATGGATAAGAACCATCTACCCTCATTTGGATAGATGGTTTTTCTTAACTAATCATCAATTTAATTTTTATGTCTGATGGATCAAATACAATCAAATCATTTTCTTCTTCCATTACGGGAATACCTAATTCTCTTAATGATGCCACAACCTCTTGTCGTTTTTCTTCACTTGGAAAGACGATTTCATAACTTTCTATACCTGTCTCAGTTTTTTCAGCATGTTTAATTTGTGTCCCCGACCAAGTGTTTAAGGCAATGTGATGATGATAGTTTGAATCAGATAAAAATAATGCCTCTCTTCCATAGCGACTAACCACATCAAACCCAAGTCCATCAACATAAAACTCTTTATTTTTTTCTAAATCATTTACTTGTAAATGAATATGCCCCATCACCGTTCCTTTAGGTAATCCATTCCAAACTGGTTCAACTGATTCTTTTAATAAATCATCAAAATCAACTGGATCTGTTGTCATCGCTACTTCCCCATCTGACCATTGCCAAATACTTGCATCTCTATCAACATAAATTTCAATGCCATTGCCATCTGGATCATTTAAGTAAATGGCTTCACTAACTAAGTGATCTCCTCCACCAAAACGAACGCCTAAATTAATAAAATGTCTCACGACTTGAGCTAAGTCTGCTCGTTTTGGTAATAGCAAAGCAAAATGGTACAACCCTGTTCGTTGTTCTTGTTTTTTGTTTATATTGTTTGGTTGGGTGATTGTTAACAAAACATCCTGACCATTTGTCGTAAATGACATACTGTTTGATGTCTGTTCTTTTATTTTTAATCCTAATACTTCCGTATAAAAACGTGTGGATTGTGTTAAGTCACTCACTTTAAGTTCAACATGAGTAACAAAGGTAACTGGATTTTTATGAAATGACATATACTTCAACCTCTTTCTTTGCATAACTCTTACTTTATGTAAGTAACTATACTACGAAAAATAATCCAGCACAACTAACTTGCTTCACGATGTTATTTCTTGAATACTAGTGTCACTTTCGCACCTGTTTGATTTTTTTCTGGACGATTTTCGATGAGCAATGTTCCATTATGTCGTTCAACCATTTCTTTCACATGATACAAACCTAAACCATGAGAAGCTGTATTATCTAACTTGCTTGACACATATTTGCTAGGTGATGAGGCTAAAAATAAGTCAAAAAATCCTGTTCCTTCATCTGTTATGGTCACTCTATACTCTGTCTCTAAATCTCTAAAATCTAATGTAATCGTTGAATTTAGGTTAGAATGCCCGATTGAATTACTTATTATATTTTGTAACGCCATCGTGACATTTTCAGTTTCTAATGGAATAGAACTTGTATCAGTTTCCACCACGTTAAGTTGTCGCTGATGAGTGTCACATAATAAACGTGCGACATCAATCCAACAACTTAATACCTCTTCACTCACTGGCATTTTTTCTTCGGTGACATGACTTGAAATTTGTTTTAATCTTTCAACATAAACTTCTAATCGTGATACGCCTTTTTCAATACCTTTCACCCGTTCACGTGAACTAGCGGTCAACTCTTCTTCATCTAACAATTCAAGATTCCCTTTTATTAACGTAATGGGTGTTCTAATATCATGAGTCACTGATTCAATTAAGTCTCGCTCAGTTTCTTGCATTTGCCACTGTTCTTGCAGAGATTTCTTTAAATCATTTGCCAATAAATCAATGGTTGATAATACGTCATTAATTTCTTTATAGTCACTGTTTATTCTCGGATAATCAAGATTTTGTTGTTGAATGTAGACACTGGCTGTTGATATTTTTTTAATCTCTCTTTTTAGTATCTTAGTTAATCTCACAATCAAAAATAAAAAACCACTTATCCAAACAAAAAAAACAACGAGCAAATAAACTCCTTCAAAATGTGGAATCAACTGATTAAGTTTTTGTGATGCAAAGAATGGACTTAATTTGTAGCTGACAACTAGTTCTTTATCATTTGTAGTGTAGTATCGAAACACTCTTGCCCCAATAAAACTATCTTTTGACGCTCTTCCTAATTCTTGTGCTTTTTTGACATAAGGTTGATAAGTCTCACTGATGTTACTATCTATCACTTGCCCATTTTTAATATATTCATACTCATAAGAAAATGGCAATTGATCTGGTGTCCAACTCTCAGATTTAAAGTCTTTTTCAACTTTACCCAACTGACTTTCAGGGTAATTAGCTGGGTAAACAATACCAGTATTGACCAATATATTTAGTAATAAAAAGAAAAAAATCATCACGAAAAACGTATAAAGCAACTCCATTACAGCATATGTTGTTATTAAACGAGTTAGTCCTTTTCGATTTGCCATTTATACCCAACTCCCCATACTGTTTTAATTGGATTAATGCCAACTAAATCAAATTTTGCTCGAATCTGCTTCACTCGCTCTGTAATCGTTGTTTGACTATCTCCTACTGCTTCTAATCCATAAACAGACGTATAAAGCTGTTCTTTTGAAAAAACTTGTCCTTTATTCTTTAATAGTAATTCACATAACTCGTACTCACTTGAGGTAAGTGAGACTTCCGTTTCCTCGTAAAAAAACTGCTTGGCAATCAAGTCACAGGACACTGGATAATCAATCAGTCGATGATGCTTTTGTCGTTGCTCTCTTCTTAGATGAGCGGCAACTCGTGCTCTTATTTCTTTGATAGAAAAGGGTTTGGTCACATAGTCATCCGCCCCTAAAGCAAATCCTTCAAGCTTATCTTTTTCAAAATCTTTTGCTGTGAGTAGAATGATTGGCACATCAATTAGTTCTCTGTACTGTTTTAAAAAGTCAAAGCCTGACATCTCTGGCATCATCACATCTAATATCACTAAATCATAATGTTTTAACTCATCAGGATTAACTTTATTTGCACCTAACCTAGTCTCAACTGTGTACTCTTTACTTAACGCATTTTCTATTAGCTTTAATAAGTCCTCGTCATCATCAATGACTAGTATTTTCATCACTATTCCTCCAATCGTGTGACACCATCCCACTTATTATACCAAAGTGACAATAGCCATAGTGTGACTGCCGTCACTAAAACTGTACCAATTAATACTAGACTAGTAAATTGAACGTTCATTACCCCTTTTCCTACTTCAAAAGTTAGTTTGATTGGCCAGGTAAATGGTAAAAACAGCCACACTTTTTCACCTAAATTCGTTGTACCAAGTAAGATTGCTGCTAATGTTATCAAACATCCCGCCAAAATACTACCAGTATAATTAAATCGTAAAGATAAATACTGATAAATAGCAATCATCGGCATTAATGTCATTAACAGGGTAACTGTTAATATGATAACTTGTATCAAGTTAAACTCACTGTTTGTAACACATAAAAAAAGAATAAAAAAGCTCACTGCTAAAAGAATAATCACTAGACAAATCAGTGTGATAAAAACAAATCGGGTAAAAAACACTCGTCGTCTGTCGATGCCGATTTGTAAATCATTGGCATAATGACTGGCTGTTTTATCAGGGTCATAAACCATCGGGACAAGAAGACTTAATGAAAAAGTGGATATAATGACTAACATCGCATAAAACGAGAGAACTTCTTGTCCTTTTAAAGTTTTTGAAAAAAAGAAATACAGACACATGATAAGTGAATATAAAATTGGTGCAAGGATCATCAACACTCTAACTGGAGTCCTTTTAGTGCGTAGCCAGTATGATTTTAAGAGATTAGTCATGATTTTTCCTCCTAATAAGAATGGTCAAAGTAATTAAGACAAGTGAATAAACCATTAAACTTAGCAAAATACCTAAATAAGTTGCATGAGTAGTCATCAATGGATTCTCCTCAGTTAAAAATGTGCCATTTGGATGGACCCCTATTATTGGTACAAGCATACGTAAACTATAAGCCCATGGGAAAAAGATCCATTTTGATTGAACTGCTATTAATGCTGACGGAAAAACGAATAAAAAGTTTATTAAGATGACCACTACTTTTTTATGAACGACATAAAATAATAAAAACGACATGCCAACTACAGGTAAGCTACCTATAAAAAGTGTGATGGTAGCCATGATTAATGTCTTAATGTGAATTATTTCCTTAAAAATAAAAATTCCTAAACCATCTGCCAGTACAGAAGAGATAATTAACAGAACCAATAATTCAACTAATACCACCACATTTTTCGCAAATAATGTTTTACTACCACTGAGTCCCAAACTCTTTTGACTAACAAGGTGTGATGGTGTTTCCTTACTGCAACTATTGACTACCAATAAACTTAATATGACTGGTAAAATCAAGATTGGATACCAATTAAAGGTCGTTGCCATCACGTAACTTTTACCAGTTGGTGCTACTCCCATTAGACTGACCATCAATAAATTAAACACTACAACAATCACTGGAACCAGTTTCATCAAGGTCGCATTAGCAGAACGTTTGTCTTTAATGAATTCTGCCTTTATATAGTTATTCATAATCCTTACCATCCTTTTTGATGATATTCATAAACAAGTCTTCAAGATGAGTATCCGTCATATCATTTTTCCCTTCGTAACGTAAATGTCCATGATTGATGATCCCTACTTTATCAGCAACTTGTTGTACTTCACTTAAAATATGACTGGACAAAATCACGGTTATTCCTTGTTTTGAAAATGACTTGATTAACTCTCTCAATTCTTGTATCCCGACAGGATCTAAACCATTTGTTGGTTCATCTAAAATCAATAATTTTGGATGATTGATTAACGCCATCGCAATGCCTAAACGTTGTTTCATCCCAAAAGAAAAGTCTTTTGCTAATTTTTTTCCAGTATTTTCTAAAGACACAATGGATAGAACCTTTTTAATACGTGTTTTTTCTATATTAAGTAATGTCGCTAAAACGTCTAAATTTTCATAAGCTGTTAAATTCGGATAAATAGCTGGATTTTCAATGATCGCACCTATCTCGAGTAAGTCAGCTTGGTTTAATTTGTGTGAGTCAAAGTAAATCGTTCCAGAATTTGGTTTAATCACTTGGGTAATTATTTTTAATAAGGTTGATTTTCCAGCCCCGTTTGGCCCTAATAGCCCATAAACTGTCCCTTCTTCTATCGTTAATGAGATATTATCTAAAACAGTTTGATGTTTAAATTGTTTTGATACCCCTTTTATGTCAATTATGTTTGTCATCATATGTCCTCCTTTTGATGACTTAACTATAAAGGATAAATATAATGAAATTATAATGAAATAAAAACAGCAAAAAATAATTCATAAACAAATGAAAAAGAACAAAAAAAACACTTAATTTGCTGTTTAAAAACAAATTAAGTGAATGAAAGATTTATTGATAGATTGCTTTTATTGGATCTAATTTGGCAGCATTAATGGCTGGAATAACTCCAAATATTAATCCAATGGCTGCTGATATGGAAGCCGATAAAATAGCCATTCCTGGACTAACAATCGCTGTAATACCCTCTGCAAAGGTTGAAATAAGTGTCGCCAATCCCCAACCAAAGAAGATTCCAATGACGCCACCAATTAGTGTAATAAACGCTGCTTCTAATAAAAATTGTAATAAAATTGTAATGGGTTTTGCCCCAATGGCTCGTCTAATCCCAATTTCTCTTTTACGTTCAGAAACAGACACATACATGATATTCATCACGCCAATTCCACCAACTAAAAGTGAAATAGCTGTAATAAATAATAATCCTGTTACAACTGCTTGAAGCATGGCTTCAATTTGTTGGCGAGCTTGCTCATTAGAACGATCTTCTTCAAATGATCCTACTAAATCAGGATGTTGATCTTTTAATAGGGTATTTGCTTGATCAATCACTGCTTGTCTGTCTCCAGATTCTTTCATCTTTAATTTAATCGCGTTGATGGGTTTGTTTTTTGATAATTCATTAAAGGCTTTTTTAGGAACTTCACTATAGAAAACCGAATCATCCATAATCATTGCGCCATCTTCTACCTTATTTTTTACACCTATCACGACAAATTTAATACCATCAACATCAATTGCACGCCCAATGATATCTTGAGGCTTTCTAATTCCTAAACTGGATTGCATGGTCTCGTAAGTAATCACAATACTATTTGATTCTAATTGATCTTTTGTAAACCCACTCCCAAATCCTACTGGGATATTTGTTTTACTGGTAGCAATAATCTCAGTGCCACCACCAGTATCAAAATAACTTAATTGGCTTGAAACAGATTCCGTTGCACCATAACCATACCCATAATCCGCTGCAATGGTTTCCACACTATCTAAACTGCGTAGTAATTTTAAATCGAAACGATCAAATGCGAAAGGCTCTTCGTCTTGAAAGCTAATAGTTTCATCACTATAATCTACTTTATAGATTAACCGAATGACGTTAGCATCTGTGGAATCAAGAACTTTTAAACTACTTTGTTTCATTCCTTCACCAATCGCAGAGACTGTCACCACTGCTGTAATCCCAATGATAATACCGACCATCGTTAGAAAGACACGTAATTTATGTGCACGTAAACTTAAAAATGTGCTTAAAAATAAATTTTTAACCATTGATAAATTCCTCCTCGGAAAGGAATAATCCATCTTTCATATAAACCACACGTGTGGCATATTTTCTCATATCAGGATCATGAGTAACCATGACGATTGTTTTTCCCTCTTTATTCAAGTTAGATAAGATAGTCATAATATCCTTGCTCGTTTCACTATCTAGTGCTCCTGTTGGCTCATCTGCCATAATTAGTAACGGATCATTGACTAATGCCCTAGCAATTGCCACACGCTGTTGTTGCCCTCCAGATAATTCTGTTGTTTTAGAAAATTCTTTTCCCTCTAATCCAACCATCTGTAAATACTCTGACGCAATTTGACGGCGTTTTTTTTCTTTTATTTTCCCACCATAAACCATTGGTAACTCAACATTTTGCACCACATTTAATGATTGTATCAAGAAAAATTGTTGAAAAATAAAGCCAATATACTCATTTCTAAGAGTAGATTTTTGATTTTCAGTTAATTTGGAGGCATCTTTGCCATCGAATAAGTATTCTCCATCTGATAGTTGATCTAAGAACCCAATAATATTCATTAAGGTTGTTTTTCCACTACCAGACTTTCCCATAATCATAATAAATTCACCTTGATTAATGGTTAAATTTAAATTTTTTAGAACGTGGAGTTGAGACTTCCCAACAGGATAGTATTTATTGATGTCATTTAATTCAACTAATACTTGTTCTTGATAGGTCATTATTTATCTCCTCCTTCAGTGGAATTATGACCTCCAGGAGTTGGTTCACCTACTGTTAGTGGTGTATCAGAGGACACAATCACACGATCCAATCCTTCTAAACCACTATTAACAATTACCTTATCCTTTGAAGCCCCTTGATCGGTTGTCTCAACCACTCGTTTAGCAATAGTACCAAAGTCATCAACTAATACATAAACTTCTTTTGTTTTATCATCTACTTTAACTGCTTCTTTTGGTATTTCAATTTTTTTATCATTTAACTTGATAGAAGCTTGAACATGAAACCCTTTACGAATTTCCTTAGCGTCTTTCAAACTTAATTTCACTGTATAATTAGATAATGAGTTACTACTTGTAGCAGCACCACCTTCTGACGCTTGTTGTGTATTAGGAATATTTGACACATAGGTCACTTCACCTTTATACAATTTGTTATCGGAAACTGTTCTAACGTCTGCAGATTGTTTTTCTTTTACTTTTTCTAAATCTTTTTCATTTACGCTTCCTTCAACATAAAAATCGGTTGATGATAACGTTAAAATGGCACTATCTCGATTTTGATCTTGAGGAATAATCACTTGACCATCAAACGGTGCTACTACTTTATTCACTTGTTTTTCGCTTAATTCATTAATTTGTGTTTGCAATTGATTCATTTTAATATCATAACTACCTAAATCATATTTTAATTCAACACTTTCTTTTGAGACAGGTGCTTGTTGTGCTTCACCAGAATCACTTGTTGGTGTATTATTTAATTCATTTAATTCTAATTGCATTTGTCTAGCTGCTTTATCACGCTCTGCTTGCGTGGATTCAATTTGAAATTTAAGTTCCCTAATTTGAGAATCGGTTGTTTCATCTAAATACTGATAAAGCACTGTATCTTTTGTCACATTATCACCATTTTTAACATTTAAATCACCAAGTTTTCCAAGTGTGGTATCTTTCGTAAATTCTTTTGACATGACTGGCGTCACAACCCCATTGATAAAGACCTGTTCGACATTTTCAACCGTAAAGAACTCAACGTTTGGTTCATTAGCTGTTTCTACAGGTGTACCTTTAGAAGAAAATACTTTAAATCCTACAACCCCAATAATAGCTAACCCAATCAAACTCCCAATAACAACCTTTTTCTTTTTCGACATTTAACTAACTCCTTTTTCATTAATACTCACAGTATACATAAAAAACAACCTGTATAAATCAGTCGATGGTCCTATTGCGAAGAAAACTAGTTAATATAAGCATAAATAAAAAAGACCATCTAACGTTTTCACGCTAAACAGTCTTATAATTAAGATTTAAATAGATTAGAGAAAAAGTCTTTTATTTTTTGCCAAAAACCTTTTGCTTTTTCAACATTTTCTTCTGACAATAAACTATCTTTAAATTCTTTACCATTTTTAACAAGATCATCTTTAAAGCCAGATAATTGACTGGTTAATTCAGTATCTGTAATAGCACTTGTATTGGTAAAGTTCACCATATTATTAACTACTTGTGTTTTCAATTCAGGCGTAATAGCCTCTTTTAACCCATTTTTTTCGATTTGTTCATCCACTACATTAGTTACTTCTTGTTTCTTTTGCTCATCAGACATCTCACTTAATTTCTTATTAATTTTTTGTAATTCCATTTGAATATCTGCTAACATCACTAAAAGATTTTCTGATGAATAGTCTTTATTATCCTGATTTTGTTTATCAATTTCAGAAACCACTTGCATTTGATCTTGTGCAACCTCACGTTTTTCATCACGCTCTTTTTGTGCTGTCTGGTCTGTCGCAGGATCTACTTCGTCATAAATTTTATAAATACCTGCTAGAGCACCACTACCATCCATTGGTCGGACACTTGCAATACGAATGTATGCATCATACACGCCACTTGTGATAGCTGCTGAACGATACATTGCTTCAGTTCTTGCTGTAATTTTATCTGGTGTCACAATATCCACGGTAACACCTGACCCACTTTTCGTACGGGCAATTAAAGCACTTGAATAAGCTTTTGAAGAACTAGTAAACTCAGGAACATCGGTCACATATTTTACTAAATCATTACCATCTACAATATATTCATTAATATTAGTGGTGTTCGTTCCACTTAATGTGGATACTTTATTTAAGTCTTTAGTCAAAATATCACGTGTTTGTTGCTTTTCTGAATCAGTTAATCCATTTCCTAATGCAATATTTGGTATATCCCATCCTTCATCTTTCGCTTTTTCTGCTGCCGAAACTTGCGTACTTAATCCAACTGTTGAAAGTAGTGTAAGACCTAGTAAAATCTTTTTAAATTTATTCATAACATCACCTTTTCATTTTTTAATTCATTACAAATGTATCATAAATTAATTAAAATTCCATCCAACTTTAGAATGAAATAACTTTTTTAATGATTATTTAACATTCTTTTTAAGAACGAACATCAAAAGAAAAGCACTAGCTTTAACTAGTGCCTTATTGGTTGTTTATTCTAAAAAGTCTTTTAATTGTTTAGAACGAGAAGGATGGCGTAATTTTCTTAACGCTTTTGCTTCAATCTGACGAATTCTCTCACGAGTCACACCAAATACTTTTCCGACTTCTTCTAATGTACGAGTGCGTCCATCATCTAAACCAAAACGTAGACGTAAAACATTTTCTTCTCTATCTGTTAATGTATCTAATACACTTTCCAACTGTTCTTTTAATAATTCATAAGCTGCGTGCTCTGCAGGACTAGTGGCTTCTTGGTCTTCAATGAAATCACCTAAATGAGAGTCATCTTCTTCCCCAATTGGTGTTTCAAGTGACACTGGCTCTTGAGCAATTTTTAAGATTTCACGTACTTTTTCAGGTGGCAAATCCATCTCTGCTCCAATTTCTTCTGGTGTTGGTTCGCGTCCTAAGTCTTGTAGTAATTGACGTTGGATACGAATTAATTTGTTAATTGTTTCAACCATATGAACTGGAATACGAATCGTTCTTGCTTGATCGGCAATCGCACGCGTAATTGCTTGACGAATCCACCAAGTCGCATAAGTAGAAAACTTAAACCCTTTTTCGTGGTCAAACTTTTCAACTGCCTTCATTAATCCCATGTTCCCTTCTTGGATTAAATCAAGAAATTGCATTCCACGACCAACGTAACGTTTTGCAATACTAACCACTAAACGTAAGTTAGCTTCAGCTAATTCTTGTTTTGCTTCAGGGTCGCCTTCTTTAATACGTAGCGCTAAAGCAACTTCCTCATCAGCTGTAAGAAGTGAGACACGACCGATTTCTTTTAAGTACATACGAACTGGATCATTGATTTTTACACCAGCTGGCGCAATTAAATCTTCTTCTGTTTCTTTTTCTTTTGCTTTCTTAGGTTCTTGATTTTTCTTAGCGACACGTAAACTGTGTTCACTTGGTTCGCCCTTTTCATCCACAACGCTAATACCTGCGTCTTCAACTTTTTCAATCAATTCATCCATATCGTCAGCATCTAATGCATAAGGAGTAGCTAATTTATTGGTTAATTCATCATAAAATACTGAACCTCTAACTCGATTTATTTTGATGAACTTGGTTACTTCTTTTTTGTATGCTGCATCTTTTTCCATTTTTGACATGATGGACTCCCCCTTATATTATCCCCAATTACTTAATTCTTTTTGCAATTGGATAATTTCTAATGTTACTTCCATTTCTTTGATAGAATCACCTATCTGTTTGACCTCTTGTTGCTGTTTCTTTAAAGCTTTTATTTTAGACTGAATACTCGCTTTTTCTATCACTTGTAAACAATCACTAATCTCTCGGTCATTACTTTGTTCACTAAAATTTTGCATGGTAATAGTAATTAATAAATTACGTAAATTGTCTTCTTTTAAATAATTAATAAAATCTGCCAATTCAACTCTGCCATACAATTCATAAAAACTTGCTATATGTTGAAATAATTCCTGATAGGCATCATGAACAAATGAAAAGTTAGGCTGACTGATCATTTTTTGAAATGTTGACTTTTCACTTAACACACGAAATATTAATAACATTTCGGCTTTTTCAACCACATCTATTTTTCTAAATTCCTGTGTTTTAGGAACGATGTTTTCTGGCCTTCTAGGTATGATCGGTTTAAAAGCTTGCTGCTTATTATCTTGTATTAATTGATTTAATTGAAGTTGTAACGTCTCTTTAGAAAGGTTAAATTCTTCTGATAGTTGTGTTAAAGCAAAATCTTTTTCAATAACAGATGGAATCATAGCTAACTCTTTTAATACAAGCTCTAGATAAGCTAAAACATCTGATTCGTTTGCCAAATTAAAATCTTGCATCAAATAAACACGTTTAAACTGAAACACAGTTTTTTTATGGTGTAGTAATTCGTTTTCTAAGGCATCTGTTCCATACGTCATCCGATAATCATCTGGATCTAGTTTATTAGGTAAACTGACTACCTGAACACCGATTGCGGTATTGTTTGTCAATAATTCAATCGCCCGATTAGTCGCATTGATGCCGGCTGAATCACCATCATAACAAATCGTCACATCTTCACACACACGCTCTAATCGATGAATTTGCTGCTCGGTTAAACTTGTTCCCATAGTCGCTACAGCATTTTTAACACCAGACATATAAGACGCCATAACATCCATAAATCCTTCAAATAAATAAACCTCATTTGTTTTTCTAATATGAGGTCTAGCTAAATGAAAATTATAAATCACTTCTCGCTTGTTAAATATCTCCGTTTCAGGACTATTAAGGTATTTAGGCTGCTTTTTATCCTTATCTGGTTGATCTGTTGGCATCTGCCTACCTGAAAAACCAATTGTTTTGCCTTTAGCATCCTTTATTGGAAACATGACTCGATTAAAAAACCGGTCCATAAACGTGCCATCATCTCTTTCGACAAATAAACCTGACTCATCAAAAAGACCGTCTTTAAATTCTTTTTGCATCACTTTTAATAAAATGTCTCGATTGTCAGGAGCAAAGCCTAATTCAAACTCATCAATATATTCTCGAGAGATACCTCGTTGTTCCAAATAAGTCATAGCATCTTTACCAACTTCTGTGTTTACCAGAATATGGTGAAAAAAACTTTTAGCATGTTCGTGCATCTCAATTAATTTCTGATGCGTACTATTTTTTGGTGTTTGTTGCACACCAGAAAATGACGTTGTTGGCAAAGATAAATTTAGTGGTTCAGCTAGTTTCCCAACTGCCTCAGGAAATGATAATCCTTCTACTTCTTGAATAAAAGTAAACACATTTCCACCCTTACCACATCCAAAGCAATGAAAGATTTGTTTGTCCTCTGCTACGGTAAACGACGGTGTTTTTTCATTGTGAAATGGGCATAAGCCTAAATAATTTTTACCAGATTTTTTTAATTGAACATAGTTTTCAACGACCTCAACAATATTTGTTTCTTGTCTAACTGTATCAATTAATTCTTGAGGGATTAATTGTGGCATATTGATAAGTCATCCCCTTTTTACATAATTAAGTCAGAAAAGTCGCACTGAAATCAGCGCGACCACGACATAACTCTTCATAATAAATTATAACATAAATCATTTAGTTTGCAACAATTTGTGCTTAGTTAAAAGATCCCATTTTACCCGTAATTAATTTATCTAAAATGAGCTTACCAATAATCGAACAAATAACAAGCACAACAAAAACAGGTAATGTAGTAGCATTTAGCCAAGTAATTTCTAATAATGATGTAAATAGCATTGCCGCTACAAACGTTCCAACAGTTGTTGTCACCGCTAAAAATAATCTGAGTGGATTAAATGGCAAACACGCCTTAATAACTGCCATAGCACTAACAGCAATCAACATGTAATACATTAATGTTGTTTGATCGATTCCTGTAATGCCTAATTTTGGAGAAACAAAATAGATTACTAACATATTAATGACCACTAATAGTGCATTTGGCAACGCTCGTCGTAGAGCAGTTGGTAAAAATTTTGTGGTAATTTTACGTTTGTCAGATTCAAATGATAAGAAGAACGTAGGATAGCCTTCTATTGCTAAATCAAGCAACGTAATTTGAATCGGAATAAATGGGAATCCAATTGCTGCTACCATACAAATAATGGACAAGATAAATGAGTAGATAGTTTTAATAAAAAAGATACTCGCAACTTTTGTCACATTATTAACCACACGTCGACCTTCAAACAACACATCTGGTAAGGTAGTAAAATCAGAATTTAATAAAACCAAATTAGCCATTTGACGTGTTGCATTATCCCCTTCAGCCATGGCAATACTACAGTCTGCCTCTTTCATCGCTAGAATGTCATTCACACCATCACCCGTCATAGCAACAATATGGTCTTTTTGTCTTAGTGCTTCGACTAACCATTTTTTCTGTTGTGGACTCACTCGACCAAACACAGTATAGTCATCAACAATAGCTTTGACCTCTTCTTCTGTTTCAATCGTTGATAAATCAATATATTCCTCATAGTGATTTAGACCGGCACGTCTTGCTACATTTGATACAGTAATTGGATTGTCACCAGAAATAACTTTTAACGCAACCCCTTCACTGTCTAAATAAGCCAACGTTTGTTCTGCATTTTCTCGAATAGCATCTTCAATAATTAAGACAGATAATGCTTCAACATTTCCTACTGTATCAGTTAGCTGAGTGGCTGATTGATCGATACCTAAAAGAAGGACTCGACTACCTTGTGCCTGTGCTTGATAAATTTCTTGTGGTAATTTATCTTCTGGCACTAAACGTTCTGGTGCTCCAAGATACACACATCCCACACCTTCAAACAATACCGCTCCCCATTTTCTATCTGATGAGAACGCTAAAGTATCTAATACATTTAAATTAGTTGAAGTTTGATAATAAGAACGCAAGGCTTGCATGGTCAAATTATTATCATCTGTCGCATTAATATAGTTTTCCATTAAATTTGTTGTGTTTATTTCTTTTAATGATGGATTGACATCAATCACTTCTGACACCATCATGTTTCCTTGAGTAATCGTACCAGTTTTATCTAAACATAACACGTCCACATGTGCTAATGTTTCAATTGAGTGCATGTCTTGAACTAATACTTTTTTCTTTGTTAGTTTTACCACACCTGTTGCTAAGGCAATACTAATTAATAACACCATTCCTTTTGGCAGCATACCTAATAAGGCAGCGGCAGAGGACACCACAGATAATTTCAAATCACTTTGTCTTAAAAAATACGCTTCTAAAAACAAAATCATGCCCAAAGGAATGATAATATAACTGGTAAATTTTGCTACTTTTCTGATGGATTCAACTAATTCAGAAGTAACAGGTTTATGAATTTTAGCTTCTTCAGCAATTTTGATGGCATAATTATCTTTTCCAACGTGAACCACTTTAGCCACACATTGACCACTTGTGACATAGCTTCCTGACATAAGTTGGCTTGCAGCCGATTTTTTGATTAAATCAGCCTCACCTGTTAATAACGATTCATTCACCTCAACATTTCCAGACAAAATTTCCATATCAGAAGGAACTTGTTGCCCTGCAGATAAAATAACCACATCATCTAATACTAATTCAGTGGTGGGAATTCCTATTTTTTGATTGTCGCGAAAGACTTCAACGTTTTCTTCGTTCACAATCGATAACTGTGACACAAGATTTTTCGCTCGAATTTCTTGTGATACCCCAATGACCACATTTAAGATAATAATCGCCATAAAAAACATATTGCTATAAGCCCCAACTAAAGCTAAACAAATAGCAATCACAACATTTAATAAATTAAATAAGGTAAAAACATTATCATAAATAATGTCTTTGTTACTTTTTGATGTATCAGAAACATAGTCATTCACTTGTCCCTGACTAATACGCTGATTAACTTCCTCTTGGGTCAATCCTTTTTCATTCATTGTCATTATATTTACTCTCTCTTTTCATGATTTCTCCCATTATTGTATAGATTTTCTCGTCAAATTTAAAGCTTCTTAACAAATAATTAAACTCCTAACTAGAAAAGCTTAGGAGTTTAATAGTGGTATGATGACTCTGTTAGATTTACATCACTCGCTTGGCAAGGATGCATATTTTCCATTACTAATCGCAAATACTAAATGAGCGTTTGTTGCGATATATTGATTATAAGCATTTGCATTAACAATTTGGCCTTTTTCTTTATCTGAATCCACATAATAGACTTCATAAGTGACACAAGCCCCTTTTGAATTAAAGTTATCATAAATTAATTTAGGGATATCCCCTTCTAATTGACCGAAGAATGATTTAATATATGGTCGTCCAGAAGAATAAACAACATTGACGACTTTTTCATCATTTCCCGTTAATTTTTTTCCGGCTTCAATAGACTGAGAAATCAATTGACCAAAAGGAACACTGTCAGAAAAAGCTTCTTTCGTCATAACTTGTAAATCACTTGTTGCATTGGCTGCTTCTTCAATTGAATAGTTAGCAAAATTAGGCACAACGACAGCTTTTCCAACAGAGATAGAAACACTCATAGAATCTTGTTTAGCTACCTTAGTATCAGGATCTACTGTTTGAGAGACAACTAATCCAGCCTCAATTTTATCAGAGTCCACTTCTTTATAATCAACTTTAATATCGTTTTTCTTAGCCCAATCTTCTACATCACTTTTAGATTTCTTACTAAAATCTGGGACTGAAATATTTTTTTCAAACACTTCTTTTCCTTTAGAAAAATAAACATTCGCGATATCTTGTCGTAAATAATTTTCCTTAGTTACTTCTTTGTCTGTAAATTCAAGCTTAATAAACTTACCTTTGTCAACTTTGTCATTGTATTCATCAATAATGGAAACATTATCCGCTTTATTTTTACTTATCCATTGTTCAACTTCTGATTTAGACATTTTTTCAAAATCAGGTAACGTGATTTTTTCTTTGGGATTAGCCCCTTCACTGACTTTGAAGGTGATATTAGACCCTTTTTTTAATTTCTTATTTGGTGCGACAGATTGACTAATCACACCATTTGTTTCGACTTTGGTAGAATACTCCTGTTCGATTTTTGGCTTCATTCTATTTTCTGATGCCCAGTTTTTAGCATCAACAACCGTTTTATCAGAAAAATTAGGAACACTCACACGTGTCACCTGGTAATAAATAATATAACCAATGAGTAGTAAACCAACAACCGAAGCCCCAATCACCGCTTTGCGTTTAGTTTGTTTGCTCTGATAATCTGGATCGATTTCAATATCATCTTCAAGTGATTCTTCCTCTATTGGAACAATAGATTGGTTAGGAATAGGTTGGCTCTTTCTTTTTCTCTTTTTTTTCCGTCTTATTTTTCCTTCATGTTCTGAAAGGGCTGAATTATTTCCATTAAGGTCATCGGTTGATAGATCGTCCTCTAATTCTGCATCTTCTTCTAATTGTTCCTCTTTTTTACTTTTTTTATCATTTAATGTTTGTTTATAATTGTCATTATCAAAATTTGATAGAAAGTCAGACATTCTCTTTTAAAACTCCTTTTCTAAGAAGATAGGAATGATCTGATTGCAATGCTATTTCCGGCGAGTGAGTAACTACAATCACGCATTTATTATGTTTGTGAGCAAGCATTTTAAATATTTCCACAATCTCTTGTTCCATCTCTTCGTCTAAATTACCAGTTGGTTCATCAGCTAAAATAACATCAACGTTTGTTGCCAACGCTCTAGCAATTGCCACACGCTGTTGTTCGCCACCTGACAACTGTGTCACCAATCGTTTGGCTTTATCATTTGATATCCCCATGTAATCCAAGAGATTCATAGCCACTTTTTCCTCATCTTCTGGCAATTTATTATCCGTTATTGCCATTGAAACCAGCACATTTTCAACTGCTGTTAAATAGGGAATTAAATTATAATGTTGGAAGATAATACTAATATAGTCACGACGATACTCATCATAACCTATTTTTTCTATATTTTTTTTCTCATAAAAAATACGTCCTCCCTGTGGTTTATCCAATCCGGCTAAAAGAGATAAAAAGGTTGTCTTACCAGAACCAGATTGCCCTACAATGCTGTAAAATTGACCTTTTTCAAAGGAGACATTCGTATTTTTTAAAATAAAGCGCCGTGTATCACCATCTTGATAATAGTAATTTAATTTACTTGCTTTTAATATTGACATAGATTGGCTCCTTTACATCATAATTTTTTTCGGATTCAGCCTCATGATATAGACTAGAGGAACAATCGTTGATAATAATACAACAATCAAACCAATTAAATAAAATAATGCAATATATGATGGCGTTAATGCTATTTCATATGAACTCATGACGTCATCTTCTGTGATACCTACGTCAACGACTGGATTGCCATACATCATCATATTATTGTCTATCGAATTATTTTGCTGTGTACTCATCAATGAATCAGAAAAACCTTTCGCTAATAGATTACCAGAAAAAACAGATAATGTCATGGCAACTAAAGCAACTAACACCACTTCAACAACAATTTGACCAACAATCTTTTGGCGTTTTTCCCCCAATGACAAGTAAATGCCCAATTCATGTTTTCTATCTCTTAAAAAAAGAATCGTCACTAAGGTAATAATAAATATAGAGGCTAATATAGAAACAATTAAAACGATTTTAGAAATTTTCGCCATTCCTTTAATTGGTCCAGCAATTGAATCAAATTGGTCAGCACTCGCTTCGATTTTATAATAATTCAACCCATTGTCTTTTAGTATTTGATCTCCTAACAATCGAAAATCTTCAATTTCCTCAGGTTTATTAAGAACATAAGTTGCCACAATATTTTTATAAGAAAATTCTTTTAATACTGTCTCTTTATCCATTACTTTTTCATTTTCATCTAAAAAATTATCTGGAAAATTATCGTATGTAAACTCTAGCATTTCAGCTTGCGTTTTCTCAATGTAATTATTTGGTAAATAAATAGCGTTTAATTTATCATATAAATCAACTGTTTGGTTCATTTGCTTTTCACTATCTTTTTGTGAATTACCAGTTGATTTTTTTGCTTCTACTTCTTTTACATCAAATAACCCAATTATTTCAACAGGATAATCTTTAGATTTTGTTTCAACATCATTACTATCATCAGAACCACCTTGATTATAATGTTCAATTGTGCGATCAAAAACAGCTTTATCTCCAACATGAAGATTATTCTCTTTAGCTACTTTACTTGATATAATAGCAACAGCTGATCCTTTTTTTATGTCATCTTCTGTAAAATTTCTACCATCAACTAAACTTACTTTCTTTGATTGTTCATCAATCAACTCAGGTCTACTTGCTCCTTTAATATCAAAATAATACAAGCCATTATAACTACGACTATAACTTCCATCAGATGGTTCAACATTTTTTATTTTCTTTGTTTGCATCATATCTATAATGGAGTAATCATAAAACTTTACTTGCTTTAACGCCCCTATTTCTTGATAGACTTTAGCTGTTGGTTCTTTCATATCTAATGTTTGGCTAGATGAGTCATCTAGATCTTGCAACTTGTCTTGATTAAATGATACAGTCGCATTTGCACCTAATTGTGTTTTTATATTCGTTTCAACACCCTTTGTTGCCTGCTGAATCGCAATAGCCCCTGCCATTAAATTACCTAAAATAAATATAACCAAAAATAATATCAATGACTTTCCTTTTCGTCTTTGGATGCTTAATAAGGCCCTCTTGAAAAAGGTCACTTTCTCACTTCCTTTACATTTATTGTCTTACCCCCCATTTTATCACCCTTTCTTATAAAATTCATTAAATTTTAATAGTTTAATCTAAAAAAATTCAATTTATTTTAATCATCATACTTTAAATTAAAAAATGACTATAAAAAAACACCCTAAATATATTTAGGGTGTTTTGTATGTAAAAATTTAAGGTTGACCTTCCATAATCTTCCAAGTGATTTCTCCAGTATAACTACCAGTATGAATATCACCTGAAGATCCTAACTCTAATTTAATCCCATCAGATTTTGGTTTATCTCCCCAACCATTACTAATGTCATAAATACCTGCTTTGTTTTCTTTATCACTAAAGATAGCTTGTGAATTTTCAGATAACACAGTATCTTTTCCATTAGACACATAATGGATGACATCTTCTAATACTTTTCCATCGGTTGTTTGAAGTGGGGAACTCATTTGAGCATACATGCTCCATCCATCTGTTACATTAGCTCGTGTGTCACTAACAACTAATGGTTTATCATAGGTTGGTTTTTCAACCCGATTTGGACTAGCAGTGTATTTGACTGTTCCAAAATCTAAGACTGTTGGAACCGATTGAATCATCACAGTTCCTTCTACATGATACACAAGAGTCATTTCCGTATCTGTTACCTTAAAGGCAGTTTCTTGATCTGGTCCACTACCAAGTAAGTACCCGTTTGATTTAAGTAACTCTTGTTGTGTCTTTATATTTTTGTCTTTAGTTAAATCAAGCGTATCACCAACTAACGCTTTAACTGTCGTTGTATAATCATCTAACACTTTTCCAGCTTCATTGATGAAACTAATGGTTAAAACAGCGTCAATATCGGTTACTTTTACAGTCATAGTACCAGTGATATCATCACTAACTCCTTCACCTGCATCTTTTGCTGAAACAACTAAAGAAATAGTGTAAGGGGTTGATTTGATATGTTCAATATCAGCTAAACCACCCAAATCTTTGACCGAAACAAATTTACTTAAATCAATTTTTTTACCATTTAATAATTTATACGCAGATACATTTCCTTTAGACAAGATATACTCTTTCATTTGTTTTTCAGACATATTACGTAAATCCTTAAATGAAATAGATAACTCCTCTCCAGAAACATGAGTACTTGATTCAACCACAGAAAGGGTGGTATCAATCGTTGCTGTATTACCTGCTTCATCCGATACATCAACCTTGACTTTGTGGTCTCCTATTTCACTCATATACGCATCAATCGTTTCTTTTGGATTAGCTTCATTATATTGATAAGTATAGTTTTTATTATTAGGATTTGTGTCTGAGACATTAATCACTAACACACCTGGGTCTGGGGTTTCCCCATGAACAGGTAAATAATAGTGAGCGTCTTCTGCTGTTGGCGGTGTCTTATCTTGTACCGTATTGATGACATAATCATCTTTACCATTTAAAAACCCATAAGCTTTAATTTTATCGCCTGCTACTAGCTTAAAATCACTTGGAACCTTAAATTCATATGTTCCAGTATTACTTGCAACAACGTGATATTTTTTACTTTCGCCTTCTACTGGAGAAGGAACAGTTGCATTAGGTAATAACATGTCCTTGCTTGGATCTTTTTCATCAACCACTTTATAAAAGGCTACACTTGAGCCATTATTGACGACACCTTTAAAGATTTGACTACTTGATAATTTAGGATTATCACTGAGCTCATCAAAGCCAATGTTCACATCGGGAATATAATCAAATAATACACGTGACATATTTTGTGTCTTGTAATTGTTAATAAAATCATCACGCATTTTATAAGTGAGACTGTTAGCCGTAATTTTACTAGGAGAACTGCCATTATAGCGAACATCTATCCCATACATTGGACTCCAATCATACGATGGATGATCATCTGATTGACCCGCGTCCTCTTTTGTCCAAGCTTTTACGGCTTGAATATCTGCTAAAAAGTCACCAGTGGCCATACCAATTAGAGAAGCCTTAGCATTACCACGGGCATCTAAATCAATTCGTCGAGCATTGGCAAATTTAAAATTCGCTCCCGAAGCAAAATCTAACATTGTCCTTGTACCAGTACCACTTTTAATGTGAGAAGTGAATAGACCACGTTCACCAATAATAAAGGTTGACTTATTGGCCCCATATATCATGGAATCTGTCGAAGTTCCTTCACCATCTGAAACAAATTGTACATTTCCCTCATCAGATACATTAAATAATGACCCAGCGCCTAAATTTAATATCTTCCCATTTCCACCATTTTTATTAACAGTTAAATTTCCACTCTCAGCAACATTCACTTGAGAATTATCACCTAATTGGAACAGAGGTAAACCTGTTGTCGTATTTTTAGAATTCACAATCATCTTAGAATTTTTACCAACGTTTATTTGAGAATTTTTACTCAATATAAATCCTGCAACACTGCTAGTTGCGATTGGGCCATTGATGTTTCCAATAAATTGACTGTCTTCACCTAAATTGATAGTTGTATACCATTCAGAAGGAACAGCACTATTGTATCCAAGACGAACTAATATTCGATCCGTATTTTCACCGGTTTCTGTTGTTAATTTACCGCCTTTATCAATGTCTATCCGACCGTTTCGTTGAATATTGATGACAGAAGGTATCTTCCAAGCATATTCAGTAACTTGATAAAACAAACTCTCACCATTTCCGTTACCAATAGTCTTAATTACAACATTAGCATTTTTTCCTACTTTCATTGATGGTTGAATACTTTGAACAGGGTCCCAATTAGAATACCAACTTCCTAAAATAACACCATCACCATCTTGAGATGCAATAGTCGTATCAGTATTATCTTCAAATACCAAAGTATGAGATTCCAAACCAGCTTGCCCTTGTCCATTAGTGTTAGTTCTATTTGTTCCATCATACGATGTATAACCTGGATAAACAGACTTAACATTGTTTTTACCTGCAAAACGAATAGTTGCTTGGAAACAAGCAGTAATTTGTGAACCAAGATAGTTAACGTTACGATATGTTATACTAGCTCCCAAAGTAATAAGATTATACATTGTAACAGGGCCAAAATAATTGGTTCCATACATATCAATATTATCAACTACTGGCTTATGAGCTTTATTAGAATTATAACTATCAGCCCAAGCATAGCAAGCGTTATAAAAATCAACTGAGTAACCATTACCTAATAAAACGAAATCTTTTTTATTTTGAGAAAGCCAGCCTGGACTAATATTAGTGCTGTTACTCATTGAATTTTGAACATCAACAATGGCAACATCTGTGGATTGAAGAGCTGTATCTAACTCCCTAAAAGTAGTTGGTTTTGCCACTTTTCCTGTATAAATAATCACATCGGTAGACAATTCTTTGCCAGTCCCTGAATACTCAGCTGGGACCGTTAACGTAACATGATGTTCTGCTAAATCATTAGAAGATGTAGAAAATAAATCACCTAAGTCTCCTACTTGGATTTTATCTGTCACATCTCCTATTAACCCAGTTGCAGTGGCACCACTCTCATACAAAATCATCTCTTTCGCAGCTTGTTCATCGCCATTTAGCGCCTTGATATCTTCCATACTTTTACCAAAATTATAAGCAACAATTCCGGTCCCTTGGTTATCTAAACTAAACTGCTTAAGATTTTGTAAACCTCCAAATTGTTTCTTTGATGAAACAACTTGAGCTTGCTTTGGACTAATTAATGAATTAGAATTACTTGTTTCCTGTGCCCAAACACGTTCACTTCCTATTGTCAGACTGCATAAAGCAACTAAAACATAACCCATCCATCCTTTTTTTTTCAATTATCTCTCCTCCTTATCTTACAAATACCATTCACTCCTTTTAATTTTTAATTAATCACACAGAAAATAACATTTAAATAGCTTATTAATCAAGTTCATAAACTTAAACGTTATACATGTATTGTAATACTAAATTTTAAAAAAAACAATTATTTGTAAAATAAGGATGACATAAAAGACTATTGAACCACAGAAACTCCTAAGAAAAATCTATTTCCTAGGAGTTTCTATCTAATATAAACGATGTTTATTCAGCAGCGATAATTTTCCAAGTTACTTCAGCTTCATAATCACCTTTAACCATGTCGGTTGCTGTTGCAGCTGGGACAGTTAACTTAACAGATTTAGCATCTGCTGCTTTGTCTGCACCTTGAGCATTATAGTCTTTACTTTGACCAAATTCCATAACAAAACGACCTTTACCTTCTTTTTTCGTTTTATCAGCTGTTACCACTGTGACAGCGGGAGCACCTCCACCTTTACCATCATTGTCAGCCAATTGGAAGTTGGTTAACACGTTTGATGGTAACACTTTACTTGAAGCTGTAGCGTCATTTGTTTGTGATTGTGCGGCAATGATACCATTTGAAAAATCAATGGTTGAACCTTTTAACACATTTTCACCTGAAGTGAATTGTTTTGTCAATTGAGCAGTCACTGTGTAGCCATAAGTACCCCCTGCACGAACGTCAGCCCATTGTACATAAGCACCACGTGTTTTAGCGCCACTGTCAAATGACATTGGTGCTGCAAAAGCTTCCACATCGTTTGCTGATGTTTTGATTGTACCAAAGTTTAAATCTGTTGTTCTTTCAAGAGCAAGAGATCCTGTATCAGGGTTTTTGTTTTCACCTGGTGAGTCTGGATCTGGATCTGGTAATGGTTTAGTAGGATCTTCCGGGTCAACTGTTGGTTGATCTGTCCCACCGGCAGTACCTTCTTCCACTTTTACTGAACCTTTAGATGTTAATTGTCCTGCTTCAGCTGATGCCAATAAAGGAGCGCCTAAAGTTGATACTCCTAAAATTGCCAATAAAGCTGTTGAATAAAAAGTTCTTTTTTTCATGATAAATTCCTCCTAATAAGTTTATTATATAAATAATTATTCTACGGTTGACCTTCCATAATTTTCCAAGTAATCTCTCCGATGTAGCTTCCAGTGTAAATATCACCTGAATCACTTAATTGTAATTTAATACCATCAGATTGTTTGGTATCTCCCCAACTATTACTGATATCAAACGAACCAGCTTTCCCGCTAGTATCGCTATAAATTAGTTGACTAGCATCAGATAATACCAATTCTTTTCCGTTAGAAACATAACGTAGCACATCTGTTAACTGTTTACCATCTGTCGTTTGTAAAGGTGTCGTAACAGCGGCTGAAATACTCCACCCATTTTTAGCATCTGCTCTTGTATCTCTTACAACTAAATTTTTATCATATTCAGGTTTTTCAACCCGATTAATAAGAGCGGTGTATTTTACCGTACCGAAATCTAATTCAGTCGGAACAGATTCAAATCCTACAGTTCCCTTCACTCCGTAATTAATCGTCATGGCAGTATCTGTTACATTAAAATTACTTTCCTTATCAGGACGACTAACTAAGAAATAACCATCTGACTCGAGTGTATCTATCTGTTTTACTACTCCGCTATCTTTTGTCAAATCTACAGTGTCGCCAACTTTTGCGTTAATAGTTGTCGTGTAGGTATCTAATACCTTATTTGCTTCATTAACAAAATGAATAGTCAAAACAGAATCAATTTCTGTAATACTTACTTCTATACTCGCGGTAATATCACTAGACATACCAGCATCTTGCGCTGAAACTTTTAGATTTACAGTGTAAGGAGTCGTCTTAATAGTACTTAAGTCGAGTAATCCTCCTAAATCAGAAACAGTAATAAATTTTGTTAAATCCGTTTTAACACCATTTTCTACTTTAAATGAGTCTAAATTAGCATGGGTTAAAATATATTGTTTTAACTGATCTTCAGACATATTTCTTAACTCTTTATAAGTGATAGAAAGGTTATCTCCTGTCAACTGAGTACTAGATTTCGTAATTGTTAAAGTAGAGGTAATAGTCGTTGTATTTCCTGCCTCATCAGCAACATCAACTTTAACTGTATGATCACCTAGTTGAGTCATATAACCATCTATTGTACTTTGTGGTGTCTCCTGATTAAATGAATAAGTATAATTTTTATTGTTTGGATTGGTATCAGCAACATTTTTGACCAACACTTGTGGTGATGGTGTAGCTGAATTAAGTGAGGCATAGTATTGTATACTATCAGCCGTTGGAGCTGTTTTATCTTGTACAGTATTGATTGTATCATCATCTTTACCATCTAGATAAGCATATGCTTTTACCTTTTCTCCTGCTTGAAGTGTCACACTATCTGGCAGAGTAAATTCATATTTACCAGAGCTATCTGCTTTTACATGGAATTTATGAATTTTATCATTTTCATCCGGTGAATTATAAGATGGTGTCGTAATATAACTATCTTTACTTGAATCATTTTCATCTACGACCTTATAAAACGCCACATACGCATTATTATTTACTGTCCCAGTAAATTTTTGTCCACTTGTTAAGTTTTTATTATCACTAATTGCATCAAAACTTACTTGAACATCTGGTATATAATCAAAGACAACACGTGAAAAATTCTCTGTTTTATATTTAGACTTAAAATCATTACTCACACTATTTGTTAAACTGTTAGCTGTAATACTTCCAGTGGTTGTATTACGATAAGGAATGACCATACCATACATTGGACGCCAATTATATGTTGGATCACTCTTTGATGCATCAGCTTTTGTCCATGCAGACACTTCTTGAATACTAGCATTAAACTTACCTGAATCCATACTGATGAGTGACGCATTTGTATTTCCTCTAGCATCTAAATCAACACGACGAACATTAGCAAATGAAAAATTAGCCCCACTAGCAAATTGAAGCATATTCCGAGTACCTGTTCCATTATTAATTCGTGAAGTGAAAATACCACGTTCATCAATTAAAAAAGTTGAGCCATTACCACCATAAATCATTTGATCTGTAGACGTTGTTTCACCGTCCGATACAAACGTTGCGCTTCCTTCATCTGACACTTTAAAGTTAGATTGTGAAGACAAATTTAAAATACGACCTCTACCTCCAGTCTTGTTAATAGACAATGCGCCACTTTTTTCAACATTAATTAGAGAACTTGTCCCCATCGAAATGACTGGCGAACCAGTGGTCATATTTTTAGCATTAACTATCATAGAGGCATTTTCTCCAACATTAATTTGAGAATTATCCTGAAGCATGAATGCAGCACGACTACTATTATTTGCTATTGGGCCTCCAATATTAACATTAAATTGACTTTTATCTGCTAGATTAATACTAGTAATCCATGAACTTGGAACACTGTTGTTGTATCCTAATCTAACTGGTACACGTGTGGTTCCATCAGCTGTTTCAGCAGTTAACTTAGCCCCTTCACCAATATCAATCCGTCCATTCCGTTGAATACTAATAACAGATGGAATACTTCCACCAGATGTTTGCCAACTATTTGTTTCGCCATCATTTCCTAATGTCCTAAGAACAACATTCGCATTTTTTCCAACAGTTAAGGAAGGCTGAATAGTTGAAACAGTATCCCAATTAGAGTACCAACTCCCTAAAATAACGGCATCTCCTTGCTCTGTTTCGATCAAAGTATCTGTGTTATCTGAGAAAGATAAGGTATGAGACTCTAATCCAGATTGACGAGTATCCGCCATAGAGCGGTTTTTTCCATCGTATGATATATAAGAAGAGTCTTTAGAGCGGATATTATTTTTCCCTTCAAATTTTATAACAGCTTGAAAAGAGGCAGTTATCTGTGAACCAGTGTAATTAACATTACGATACGTAATACTTGATCCATACGCATTTCTATCCCACATGGTCACAGGACCAAAATAATGTCCACCGTATAAATCAACATTATCCACAATAGGTTTATGTACAATGGATGTATTAGTTCCCCATTTATAAGAATAACCTATAAAATCTAAAGAATACCCATTTCCTAATAACACATAATCTTTTCTGCGATCATTTAAAGAGCGATCTGCTCTAACAGTACTCGTATTGGTCATATTATTTTGTACATCGATAATGGTTGTATCATTAGACATTAATGCTGCATCTAATTGTGACCATGTACTAACTTTTGCTACTTTACCAGTATAAATAACAACAGTAGTTGTTAAGTCCTTTCCTATACCAGAATATTCTGAGGGAACAGTCAAGGTTACTTTGTGTTCAGCTAAATCAGTTGAAGTGGTCGATAATAAATCACCTAAATCGCCTACTACAATGTTATCTGATACATCTCCTAATAAACCAGTTGCAGTCGCACCACTCTCATATAAAATCATTGATTTGGCCGCATTAATATCACCATTTAATGCTTTAATGTCATCTGGACTTTTCCCAAAATTGTAAGCAACAATCCCTGTGTTTTGACTATCCAGACTAAACTGCTTTAAATTGGGCAAATTACCAAACGCTTTTTTGGTACTCACAGCACGTAATTTATTCATCTTACTAAAATCAGTTGTATCTGTTGTCTCACCACTATCAGTTTCCTCTATACTTGATGATGTGGTTAAAGTCGTAGAGTTCGTTTTTTCTGCAGCATAGACCATATTAGATAAAAAAACTAACAATAAAACACTTAGAAAAGTAAAAAAATAAATCAAATATTTTTTTTTCACTTTTATCCCCCCTGAATCTCAAAATAATAAACAACTATCACCTTCTTTCATTAGAATTGAGTAATATATCGCAATATAAAACTCAAAAAATGCTATTAATATCAAAAAATAACCAGCCTTTTTTTATTATAAATAATATATGAAAAAAAAACAATTATTTTGTAAAAAAATTATGAACAAATATATATAACCTATATTTAAAAAACAAAATCGTAGGTAAAGTTCCTTTTTTATTATTTAAATGTAAATTTAAGGTAAATTACTATAAATAAGATTATTATTGCTTATTAAAAAACATTTAAATAATATTTAGTTATTTTACGATAAAATTAAAGAATAAATTATATCATAACGAACACCTTACTAACAATAAATACTAATCTATAATTAAAATAACCTTTTCACGACATAATACAGTATAAATAGTTAAACATAACACATGTCAACATTAGAAAGTAAAATAAAAAAGTGTGAGCAAACAGTATTAGTATTGTTTGCTCACACTTTTTTATTTTACTTTCCTTTTATCAAAACAGATTTATCAACTTTATAATACCTAAAGACGTCTCCTTCATAGTCTTTAGCACTTTGAATATCTTTTAAAAACCCATTAACCAACTCACTGTTACCATAAAAGTTTTTTGTTTGGGTACTAGCGTTCATCCCCAACTGTTTAACTGAATTGTAATAACGATTTAAAACAAGTTGACCATCTACTGAATTTAATTTGTTTGCTTTTTTTGTACCATAGCTTGCCATTGAGGTGGATAATTGACGAATATTTTGTTCTAATTTTGTTTGATCATCCTTTTTATCTCGTAGTAATTTTAGCTGATCTTCAAAATCACGTATTAAATAATAAGAATTCACAATCGATTCAGAATCTTCTTTAGATAGATTCATTGCTTGATAGTACCTAGCATATGCTGTCCCACTAAATAAAGTAATAGAGAGAATTAAAGACACTATAAATAACGTTAGAACAGAACGTTTTTTTCTATCTAGTACAATTTTTTGGCGTTTTTTATTTCGTTTGGCTTTTTTTCCTTTGGATTTGGTATTAGATAAAACTTTTAATTGCTTTTTGACAGAAATAAAGCGAAACAGAAAATAAAAGACACCAATCACAGTCAAACATCCTATTGATAATACAATTATATATATTAATTCTGTGTCTATATTTGGCATATCTTTATTCCCCTATAACTCATCTATTTTTCTTACGATTTTTATTTTTACTTTTACCTTTTTTCTTTTTTGATTTTTCTTCGTCTTTTTTATTTTTACGACGAACCAATAAAACAATGATAATAATAATCAACAATAAGATTCCAACAATTAAAAGAATTAACTTCCAATTAAAGCCCTTTTCCTGTACCAATCCCACATCTCGATTATTAAATTCATCTGCTTCTTTACTGGTTATTTCAAATTCCTGTTTCCAATGCCATTTTTGGTTTCGTTCATCAGATGTAACTAAAATATCCGCAACATATTGACCTGGCACCATTGCTTCACCATTCATACTAACTGGGTAATTAATCAATGAATTAGGAGCCATGCGCATAGCTGTTTGTTTTTTTTCATAAAGAGCTGTTTCGCTGCCTTTTTTCATAATTTTAACTTCGGTTGTCATATCATTGACATATGACGGCATAATATTTGAAAAATTAACAAAAATAGCATTTCGATAATTACTTTGACCAGCTGCTACTTTGTTTAATTTTAATTCAGGTGGCACATCTTTTGTGTCTTCTTGTAAAACAACCCCGATAACATAGGCATACTTATTGATAATTCTGGTCCCACCTTGTTCAGAGGCTGTCCCTTTTTGATTCTCTTTTTGCAACTCAATCCCACCAGCAATAACCCCTTCATAGGCTTCTTTTGGCATGGTAATGGTATAAGACACGTCTTTGGTTTCGCCTGCTGCTAATTCAACTTTATCTGGACCTTTCATCACATCTTTCAAATCATATTTTAACGATTTATCTTTTTCTAAAGTCGATTTTCCGTATTCAATCACGCCATTTTGGTTTGTTTTTGCACTGTTTATATCAGCCGAAACCACAATTTTTTCTTTACCCGGATTATTAAAAGTGATGGATACATCTTGTTTTTGTCCTGGTTTAAGCATTAATTTAAAATAACCTAAACTTTTATCTTCTTGGCTATCCGGATAATTGACTTTGTAATTAAATCCAGTGGTTGCCTCTTGATCATCTGCCGCAAAGCTTGTCATAGATAAGCTAAGTAACATTATTCCAATTAACAACAGTGACCTGTAACATACTCGTAATTTTCCCCTCATATTCAAACCCCGCATAACTATTTTTATTTACATCCATAAACACATAAAGTCAAAGCCAGTTTTGAAGCTGACTTTGACAGAATTCAATTGTATCTTAATTATAACACAAATTATTCAGCAGCTACAATTGACCATTTTACTTCTGCTTCATAGTCACCTTTAACCATGTCAGTTGCTGTTGCAGCAGGAACAGTTAATTTAACAGATTTGTCATCTGTTGAAGGAGTACCTGTCTTAGAATCAGCACTTTGACCAAATTCCATAGTAAGACGACCTTTACCTTCTTTAGCTGTTTTATCAGCTGTTACAACAGTGACAGCAGGACCTTCTGCTCCATCTGTATCAGTTAATGTGAAAGCATTTTTAACGTTACCAGGTACTGCTTGACTCATAGCTGTGCTATCATTTGTTTGGGCTTGTGCTGCTACCATACCATTTGAAAAGTCAAGTGTTGCTCCTTTTAATACATTAGCACCTGATGTGAATTGTTTTGTTAATTGAGCTTGCACTGTGTATCCGTAAGTACCACCGGCACGAACGTCAGCCCATTGTACATAAGCACCACGAGTTTTAGCTTTGTCATTAAATGTTACTGGTGCAGCAAAAGCTTCTACATCGTTTGCTGATGTTTTGATTGTTCCAAAGTTTAAGTCTGTAGTTCTTTCAAGAACAAGAGATCCTGTATCAGGGTTTTTGTTTTCACCTGGTGAGTCTGGATCTGGATCTGGTAAAGTTTCACCAGGATTTTCTGGATCGACTGTTGGTGTATCAGTACCACCGGCAGTACCTTCTTCAACTTTTACTGAACCTTTAGATGTTAAAGATCCTGCTTCAGCTGATGCCAATAAAGGAGCGCCTAAAGTTGATACGCCTAAAACTGCTAATAGAGCTGTTGAATAAATTTTTCTTGCTTTCATTATATTTCTCCTCCTAAAAATTTATATATATATGTTAAGGCAATTTACCTAACACCCATGTTAATTCTGTTTCATAAGAAACAGGTTGAATCGTCACAGAATCAGGAACTGTCAATGTCACTGCTGAATTTTTAATAATTGGCTTTTTGTTTTTTTCATCTACCAATTGATTTTTTTTGTCATCAACAGCAGGTGACAGAGTAGCTGTCTGATTGTTGTGATTTTGCTCAGAAGCACCAAATGATATAAACCATGTTCCGCGTGCTTCTTTAGGCTTGGCTGATGCGACTTCATAAGAAACGCCCATCTCATTGATCGCGATGGTCTCTCTTGTCACAGTTGGGGGGCGACTCTCACTTAAAGAGTTTGCCCATCCTTTGTCCAAAGAAAGAACGGCTCCTTTTAACTCATCAGCCAAGCGTGGATCTTTTGTGACACTAGTAAATTGGTGGTCTTGTCTAATTTGAAGCGACCAACCTACTTCTGTGTCTTGTTGATTTGTAACCTGAATATAATTAGCTCTAGCAGGTGTATCACCAACATATTGTTGTGCTAATGCAGCATATTTTCTATTTGTTTCAGTGATTTTATTTGCACCAAAATTGATTGGTGAAACAAAATCAATTCTCAAATCTCCAGTTGTTGAATAATCTGTATCTGGGTCAACTGGGTTGCTAGGATTTTCAGGGTCGAGTGGCTCAGTTTTATCTGTTGTCTCCACTTTGAGACTTCCTTTATTTCCTAATTCATCATTCTGAGCCAGTACGCTATTACTACCAGCAACTAAAAACATTAATGCTGTACAAGTAATCATTCCTCCAAAAAGTGATGTCATTCCACTAATTTTCATCGTCATCATCCTTTCTACGTTTTCGTAAAAAGAACAATAACACAACCAGTATAAGAATTGCTATACCAATAAAACCATAATTTTTTATGATTTCACCAGTTTGAGGTAAAATACCTTTATCCTTGGTTGTAGTAGAGCCACTATTCTTTGGTTGGGAAGACGATTGTGGTGTGGAACTACTACTCTTTGTCGTTCCTTGATCATCTTCATAAAAGGATATTTCACTGGGTACGACGACTTGTCCATTAGCAGAAGCTCCTAACACAACGTAGGGACTTGTTAAAATACTCATTAGCACAACCATTAAACAGATTAAAAAGTGATTCTTTTTTTTTGTCATCCTTTCATCTCCTTAAGGTTGTCCTTCCATAATTTTCCAAGTGATTTCTCCGGTATATTGACCAGTATGGATATCACCTGAAGATCCAAGTTGTAATTTAATACCATCGGATTCTTTTTTATCGCTCCAGTCTTTACTGATATCGTGTAGCCCATTTTTACCAGTATCAACACGATAGATAGGTTGAGCCGCATCAGAAAGAATCACTTCTTCCCCTGACAACACATATCTCAGAACGTTTTGAAGCTTTTTACCATCTTTTGTTTGTAAGGGGGTAGTAACAGCGGCTGTTACTCTAAAGCCATCCGCTTGACCAGAACGTGTATCCCGCACGACTAACTCTTTATCATATGTTGGTTTTTCTACACGATTAGGCATTGCAATGAACTTAACTGTACCAAAATCAAGCGCAGTTGGCACGGATTTGAATTGTACCGTTCCAAGTACTGTATAAATCACTGTCATCTCGGTATCTGTCACATTAAATGATGCTTCATTTTCAGGACGTTTACTTTGATTTATCAGATAACCATCTTGACTTAATTGTGCGATTTGCTTAGCTAATGTTTCATTCTTAGTTAAATCGATGACGTCACCAACTTGTGCCTTAATTGTCGTTGTGTAATCATCCATGACTTTGCCTACTTCATTGACAAATTTAAGCGTTATAACCGAATCAATATCCGTAACTGTGACATTAATATTACCTAAAATATCCGTTTCTCTTCCTGCATCTTTTGCTGAAACAACAAGATAGACTTTATAAGGCGTTGGTTTAATATTAGCTAAATCTGATAACCCATTTAAATCTTTCACCGAAATAAAGTTAGTCAAATCAATTTTTTTACCATTCGACAATTTATACGCTTCAAGATTGCCATTTTTTACGATATACTGCTTAATTTCATCTTCTGACATATGTCGTAAGTCTTTAAATGAAATAGATAAATCTTTAGATGTTAAATTAGTCTCAGTTTTAACGATAGTTAATTTAGCATCAAAAGTTGCCGTATTACCTGCATCATCTGACACATCCACCTTAACAACATGTTCACCCATTTGTGACATGTAACCATCTACTACATTTTGCGGCGTTTCCTTATTGAATTGATAAGTAAAACCTTTATTATTAGGGTTACTGTCTTTGATGTTAGTAACAAATTTTTCAGGTAACGGTGTCGACGCATTCAACGATTCATAATAGTTCGTTCCATCTCCAGTTGGAGGTGTTTTATCTTGAACTTCTTTAGTGACAGTGTCATCTTTTCCATCAAGAAAGGCATAAGCTCTAATTTTCTCTCCTGCTTTTAATGCCACACTACTTGGAATATCAAACGTGTAATTACCACTTTTATCCGCCATCACGTGAAACTTACGTTTATTATCCCCTTCTTCAGGAGAATTATAAGAAGGTGTTGTTAAAAACGTATCTTTGCTTAAGTCTGTTTCACTAACTACTTTATAAAATGCCACATAAGCTCCTGGATTAACTGTACCAGAAATTTTTTGGCCACTAGATAGTTTAATATTATCGCTAATATCCTCTACTGCCAATTTAACATCAGGAATGTAATCAAAGACTACACGTGAAAAATCTTGTGTTTTATAATTATTTTTAAAATCATCACGCATAGCATACGTCATACTACCAGCAGTCACATCATTTGTTGTCACAATTTGATCACGATAAGGTATTTTCATGTTATACATTGGGCGCCAATTATACGTGGCTTCTTCATCATTTGAATTTTCTTTCTTCCATGCTCGTACTTGTTGGATACTTGCATTAAATGTTCCTTGATCCATACTAATTAACGTTGCATTTGTGTTTTTACGCGTATCTAAGTCAACTCGTCTTGCATTAGCAAACGTAAAATTAGCATTTCTCGCAAACTCTAACATGTTTCGGACACCAGTACCGCCTTCTATACGAGAAGTAAAATTACCTCGTTCACCGATAATGAAGTTTGAATTAGAACCACCGTAAATCATTGAATCCTTTGAATCAGTTTCATTTTCTGAAATAAAGGTTGCCGTTCCTTCATCGGACACATCAAATTTAGAATTAGATCCTAGATTCAATATGTTACCAATCCCACCTTCTTTATTTACAGAAAGCAAGCCGTTTTTAGCTATATTTAGGTTGGAATTAGTTCCCATTCTTATTACTGGAGAACCTGCTGTCATCTTTTTAGCATTGACTTGTATTAAAGCATTCTCACCAACATTAATAGCAGAATTATCTTGAAGTATCATTGCTGCATTATTCCTTGAAACAGGACCATTCACATTCACATTTAATTTGCTATTCTTTTCTAAATCAATAGTCGTCTGCCAGCCATAACTTCTAAAAGAAGCTCCATGATAAGCTAATCTAATAGGAGTACGTACCGTATCTTCGGCTGTTTCGGCAGTAACTTGAGACCCTTCTTCCAACCTAATACGTCCATTTCTATGAATACTAATAACTGAATAAATCGTCCCACCATCAGTATTCCAAGTCTTACTCTCACCTGTATTACCTAAAGTCTTGAATTTAACATTAGCATTTTTCTCTACTACCATACTTGGTTGTATATCAGCTACAGGTTCATTATTAGCTCGATAGGCTCCTACTGCAATCGCATCCCCATTTTCTACTTCTATCAAAGTATCTGTATTTTCTCTAAATATAATAGTATGACATTCAAGTCCTGCTTGATTAGTATCATTAAAAGAAATTTCTTGACCATCATAAGAGGTATACTTATTAGCTGTAGAATAGATTTCATTTTTCCCTTCAAAAGACAAAACAGACTGGTAAGATGCTGTTACTTGAGAACCATGAAAATTAACATTTCTAAATGTTAAAAAACTTTCTTCAGGTAATATATTTTGAAAAGTCACAGCTCCATAGTAAGTAGTACTGTAATGATCTAAATTATCCAAAGTAATACTGTGAATGCCTCTTTCACCCGCTGAGAACGTGTAATAATCTCCAATAAAATCTAGGGAATACCCATTTCCTAACAAAGCGATATCCATCTTATCTCTAGGAAAATAATTTACCCTACGTCCTACAGCTGTTCTTCTCGTATTTTTCATACTATTTTGAACATCAATTATTTTTACATCAGCACTAACTAAAGCTGCATGCAACTCATCCCACGTACTAACTTTTGCCACTTTACCAGTATAAATAATAATGTCGGTTGTCAAATCTTTGTCAGTACCAGAATACTTTGCTGGAACAGTCAAAGTAATGTGATGTTCTGATAAGTCATTAGATGATACTGAAAATAAATCTCCCAAGTCACCGACTTCAATATGTTCAGATACATCAACAACTTTACCACCCGACAATCCATATGCCACAGCACCTGTTTCGTATAAAATCATCTCTTTAGCTGCATCTTCATTTCCATTTAATGATTGGATATCTTCCATACTCTTACCAAAATTGTAAGCAACAATTCCCAAACCTTTATCATTCAAGCTAAACTCTCTTAGATTTTTTAAGTCACCCCATTCCTTATTTGACTTAGTTGATACGCCTTTTAACGACGCACTCCTACTACTTGCTTTGGCATTAACACTTTTTTCACTATTTTTGGTGCTATCTTTCGTTGTCATTTCAGTTTTCGCTTCAGATGATTTTTGACTCTCTTTAGCTTCTGATTGCCATCCAATTGACATGCTTATTACCATAGACAGTATTAATACAAAGAAGTAAACAGGATTTTTTTTTTTCATTTTATCCCTCCTGTGATAAGTCAATTACTTGTTTATCACCCTCTCCTCCAATTAATCAATCTTTTTTAACATAAAAAAGCATTAAATAGAACCTAAAGTTGTTTTAAAAACTAAATGAACAACTTTATGTTTATTATAGTTAAAATTTTTCTAAAAAACAAATATTTTATGAATTTTTTATGAATTTTAATATTATAAGTATGTTAAATATACAAAACAATTTTTAGTTTTCACTCGCACTAATCATTGATAAATCTGATATGAGAACTCTTTCAAAAAAATAAAAAAAGAAAGTATTTGTAAAAAAAATACTCTCTTTTAATTCAATTTTCTATGGCCTCATCATCACTATAAGTCATTAATACTTTACGTGGTTTACTTCCTTCAGATGCACCAACGACCCCCTGTTCTTCTAATTCATCAATGAGTCGTGCTGCACGGTTATAACCAATTCTAAAACGTCGTTGAAGAAGTGAGATACTCGCTGTTTGCATTTC
Source organism: Vagococcus luciliae (assembly GCF_024637875.1). NCBI lineage: Bacteria > Bacillati > Bacillota > Bacilli > Lactobacillales > Enterococcaceae > Vagococcus > Vagococcus luciliae. The sequence continues at coordinate 1,690,632 of NZ_CP102451.1, forward strand.
AATTATTAAAGCTTTTGCTTCATCAAAGTACTCATCCAAGTCTTCAGTCGAACCACTTGTTGTTGTATTTTCTGATGGCATCATGTGTTCCTGATAGTCTGCTTCTTGTTGATTCGTCACAAATTCCACAAGATGTTCAACTTCTTCATCTGATATAAAGGCCCCTTGCACACGAATAGGTTTATTTTCACCCATTGGAACAAACAACATATCTCCTCTACCAAGTAATTTTTCCGCTCCATTACTATCAATAATAGTACGTGAATCTGTTCCACTTGATACAGCAAAGGCAATTCGTGAAGGGACGTTTGCTTTAATAATTCCTGTAATAACATCCACACTTGGTCGTTGAGTGGCTAAAATCATATGAATACCAGCCGCTCTTGCCATTTGCGCCAATCGAATAATGGCATCTTCCACTTCATTACTTGCAACCATCATCAAGTCAGCCAACTCGTCAACGATAACGACGATATAAGGTAAACTTGATTTGTTTTCTCCAGTCGTTTGATTATGTTTTTTCACCATATCATTGTAGCCATTCATGTTTCGCACACCAAAACCAGCAAACAATTCGTAGCGTCTTTCCATCTCTTCTACGACTTTTTGCAGTGCTTGAGCGGCTTTTCTAGGATTTGTCACAACAGGTGTCAACAAATGCGGCACACCGTTATAGACATTTAATTCCACCATTTTCGGATCAATCATCATCATTTTAACTTGATGTGGCTTAGCCTTCATTAAAATACTAGAAATGACTGTATTGATACAAACAGATTTTCCACTACCAGTAGATCCTGCTATTAATAGATGGGGCATTTTTGTTAAATCTGCCGTCATCACTTCACCAGAAATACTTCGCCCTAACGGCACTTCAAGTAATAAATCGTCATGATTGTTTTCTGACTCAACCACATCACGAAATGACACCATACTGGTTGTTTGATTTGGTACTTCAATCCCAATCAATGATTTCCCAGGAATTGGTGCTTCCATCCGAATGTCTTTTGCTGCTAAAGCTAAGGCTAAATCATCGGTCAATCCAACGACTTTACTTACCTTCACCCCAACAGCTGGCTGAATTTCAAACCGAGTCACAGAGGGGCCAAGACTTGCTCGCACCACTTTGGCATCCACTCCAAAACTATCAAACGTTTGTTCCAATACCTTAACATTTTTTTCAACTAATTTGTATTCTGCACTTTGATCAGTGAGTGGAATATCATTTAATAATTCAACTGGTGGTAATTCATAATCTTCGTTTTCTTCGCCTTCTGGTAAATCAAAAAAGAGTGGCTTTTCTTTTTCGGATTCACCCATTTTATTTTCTTTTGATCCCTTTTTAGGTCGTTCAACGGTTTGTTGCTGATCACGCTTTTTATAATGATCTTGATAACTATCAATTTCTAAGGTCAGTTGTTCTTTCTCACCTGCCTCATCATCACTTATTAAGGGCTCTTGTTGCTTTTTTTCTTTACTTTTTGTCTCTTTGGGTTTATTTTCTGAAACTTTTGACTGATCTTTCTTATTCAGTTTTTTTTTTTCATCTCGATCTTGCTTTTTTTCTTTTAGTGAATGAAAAAACTGACTACCAAAATCAACTACTTTATCAGCGACTTGAGACACACCGATATTAGAAACAAGTAGCACACCTGCTACCATCGCTAGAAAGGCAACCACATAAGAGCCTACCTTAGACACTAAAAAGTACGTTACTGTATAAAGAAGGGCACCGATCATCCCTCCTCCAACTGATTGCGTGACACTACTTGCTTTTATGTCAGAAGAAATTTTTTGCCATGTCATGGCTAGGATGTTTGTATCACGACTAATCGTTTTAAATAAACCAATTTCAATAAATAACAATAATCCTAGAAAAAATACTAATAGACCTATTACCAAACTTTTTCGTTTAAATTTAGGATCTTTCCCCATTAACATCAAAAGCGCTCCATAAATAATTAAATAAAGAGCCATTACTAGATGCAAATTTCCCACAAAAAAGCGAAAGACGTTTGTCATCAACATCCCTAAAAATCCTAATCGTAACCCACCTAAAATGCCAAATAAGATAAATGACACACCAATTAGGAAATAAGTTGTTCGCTCTTGTTGTTCTTTTTGCTTCTTAGTAGGCGCTCGTTTTGTTTTCTTTTTCGCCATAATCTCTCTCCTTTAAGTCATCAGTGATATTATACTATATTTGTTTTAGTTTTTCTTGTTCTTTTATTTTTTCAGCAAACACTCGTATCTATCTTTTTTTCTCATAGATACTTAATAAATTAATTGGTACATCTTTTCTTAACTAGTTTAACTCATAATAAACTAGTTTTTATTATAATAAAAAAAATCAAGTAAACCGGTGTTAAAATAAGCTGTTTTCAAATTAAAATCTTTTATAATATAATAAAAAATGAAAAAAATTTGAATTAATTTCAAAACAAGTGTTTATTTTTATCACATTTTACAGTATATTATATTAATATTACAAAAAGGAGAGAACGCTATGAAAAAGATTAGAGAGTTATCATTAATCCAAAAAATCTGTATCGGTATTGTCGTCGGGGCAATTTTAGGGATGTTGGTACCTTCCTGGACTTGGATTAAAATACTAGGTGATCTCTTTATCGGGGCTTTAAAGGCAATTGCACCTTTATTAGTCTTTTTCCTCATTATCGATTCGTTATCTAAACAACAAAAAGGCATTAAAACACATATGCGAACTGTCATTATTTTATATTTGAGTGCAACCTTTATTGCTGCCTTAGTTGCAGTGTTTGCCTCAGACTTATTCCCAGTAAAATTGGTTTTACCTGATGTAGCTGTCGAGCAACAAGCTCCAGATGATTTATGGAAAATTTTATCTGATATTATCATTGGAGCTGTCATGAACCCAGTTCAAGCCATTATTGAAGGCAATTACCTGTCTCTATTATTCTGGGGGGCAGTTATTGGTGTGTGCATGAGAAGTGCAGCAGACGTCACAAAAAATATCATGTCAGATATTTCAGATACCATTTCTAAAGTCATTCAAATTATTATTCAACTAGCTCCAATTGGGATTGTAGGATTAGTCTTTAATTCTATTTCTGAAATTGGAATTAAAGGACTAGCCGAGTACGGTAAATTAATTTTATTATTAGTAGGTACTATGTTATTTGTGTCATTTATTGTATACCCATTTATGGTCTTTTTGCTACTCAAACAAAACCCTTATCCATTAACAATGTTTTGTATGAAAGAAAGTGGCATTCCTGCCTTCTTTACGCGTAGTTCAGTTGTTAATATTCCAATTAATATGGAGTTATGTGAGAAACTAGGATTAGATAAAGAATCATACTCTATTTCTATCCCACTAGGAGCAACTGCTAATAGTGGGGGTGCGGCGATTACGATTTCAATCATGACGTTAGCAACAGCTTATACAATGGGAATGGATATTCCGTTTCTTCTTGCTTTTCTACTCTGTTTATTAGCAGCCATTTCATCAACTGGTGTATCTGGTATTGCTGGAGGAAGTTTACTTCTTATCCCTCTTGCATGTAGCTTATTTAATATTTCAAATGATATTGCCATGCAAGTTGTTGGAATTGGATTTATCATTGGAGTTGTCCAAGACTCTGTTGAAACAGCCCTTAACTCAGCTGCTGATTTGTTGTTTGCAGCAACAGCTGAATTTTATGATAAGCAAAAGTCTGGTCAGACAATTGATTTAAATGAACGTGTCAGAGAGGCTAGAAAATTACTTTAATAAAAAAACTCCCTCAAAAGTTGGGGGAGTTTTTTTATTATTTAAATTTAGGCGCTAAAAACAAATAGACAATAATAATCTGCCTTTAACACCTGTTTATTATCACTTTCACTTACCATAGGATCACTGTCATCCATTTGTTTTCATCTCCTTCTTTGATTTAATAGTTGGAATAAGTTGAATATCTTTTTTAAATACTTTAAACACTAAATCTCCATCTGTGTACTCTTCCATTAGCTCACTGTAACCTAATTTTTGATAAAAATGCCAAGCTGACTGTCTTCCTGTTAGAAAAATCGTTGTATAGCCTAATCGTTTCGCAACATCTTCAGCATAGACCATTAGTTTTTTACCTAGACCTTGTCCTTGACAGGATGGGCTAATAGCGACTTGCTTAACTTGAACGCAAGATGAAAAACATGGATGCAATAATAATGTGCCAACGACTTTACCATCTTGTTTAATCACTAAATGAATATCTGATTTTTCTTCTATTGGTGCGTCAACTAATAATGGTTTACCTGCACTCTTACGGAGTACCTGGTTTCGTAGATGTAGTGTTTCTTTATAGACAGCACTATTCCATTTGATTAAAGTAAAAACTGTTTTACCAAGGTTATTCCCCCTTTTCATGTCGTTTGAAAATAATCAATTAATTTAGCCTATCAACATAGCTTCTTATTATTTTCCACTACAAATTAACAAATGACGTGGTGATTGTCAAAAGAAAGATATCATGATTTTATCTAGTAAGAACACGTCATTATGTTATGATAAATAAGGGTATCAAAAAGGAGTAACCAAAAGAGGATTTATTGGAGGGTATCAAATGTCATTGAAAAAAAGTATGACAAGTATTTATTTAGTAGTAATGATGGTTGTATTAGTTGGTTGTAGTAATAAAGTCACTCAAAAAGAGTTGATGAATCATGATTGGAAATTTGTGACAGAAGATGAAAACAAAGATGAAGAAGTGACTATGGTTGCTTCATTTACCAAAACATCTGTGATTCTATCTTTTGATGCGAGTAGTATGAAAAGCGAAACATCAAATGAATACGAAGAATATGGTGAAAGTATTGCGAAAACAATCCTTTCAAACATGAATTACAAAGTGGATTACGACCTAAATGGTGAAACCATTCATTTAAAAAATACCGATTTAGGACTAGATGATGATTTAACCATAAAAAAAGATAAAAAGAATGTTGTCTTAAGTAGTGATAAATCTGATGAGTCAGTCACACTTGTTCCACTGGATAAAAAAACAAATTCTAGCAAATAATCACCTCACTATGCTATTCCCTACTTATAGGATGTAAATGAGGTGATTAATATGGATGAAGTAAGTCTCTTTGATTTTCCAGAATAAGTCAAGTCTGATTTAAGAATGAAACTTCAGTCGAATGATGCTACAATGCACACTAAGGAAAGTTTAATAATCTTTTTTAAAGCACCCCAAATGGATTATACAAAAGTTGCACCATTTTTAACTGATCGAACTGAAAAAGTAATCTATGATGTTCATGACAAAGCTGTGTATATTTTAGACTGGTCTGAAAATGGTTTTATCACTACATTTAAACATCTATAACCTTCCAACTTTTGGAAGGTTTTTTTATCTTTTTTGATATCGTCACGATTCTTTCATCTTTTTTTAAACTTGTTCATAAATCCTTCTTATCATTTTACGTTTCATTTAAGGTTTAGCTTGTATGATTAAGACAGGTCAAAGAGAGAGATAGTCATTCAACACTTTGAATTTTTATTAGAGCAATAGAAACTCATTTGTTTCTAGCTCTTGCTTATATGTGGGCGAACGTGGTGTTTTCACTCTAAGAGTCTAAACGTGTGTTTGTTCTCTATTTACCGAGGTGTAGGTTCGAATCCTACCGTCCACTTAGTACCATCATTTATTTTGAAAGGATGATTTTTATGAAGAAAAAAACTGTTATCATTGCCACTATCGCGACTGCTATCCTTGCTTTTAAAAAGCATCAACAAAAAACACTTAATAAACAGACTGGCTTTTATAGTTAGTCTGTTTTTTTAACTCCTTTGAAAGGCCAGTATTTTTTGCTTAATATCAAACATCTCTTCTTCACTTACTGGAGTGTCTTTTATTGATTGATTGAACCAATCAGGCAATGTTTCTGTTTTTGATGTGGTTGTCTTACCTTTTTTGCTTTCAACAACAAGTCGCTCAAATTTTTCTCTTAACTTTTTAGGCTGTCTGATATGACGAGACCAAAAATCATTGGTTTTTAACCAGTTAATCATGTGATCTATGTCCTCTATTTTCACGCCATCTTGCTTATTTAACAAGGACATCTCACTTGCCCAAGCATTTAAGTTAACTTTGCTCATCTCTTTTGGAAAATCTTTTGATAGATTCGTGTGTAACATTTTTGCTAATCTCATATGCTCTTCCATATATTGATGCTTTTTATTCATTATTTTATTCTTTTTAGTATTCACTGTCTTATTCTCTTTAAACTTTTCTTCAATAGGGGCAATCACATTCGTTGGTGAGGTAAACTCTTTTTGTTTCATAGGCTCTTCAACAATTTTTATATGCCTCTTGTCGATTTCTTTACTGTCTTTTTTATAATGCAACTCCACTGTCACAAACCCTTGCTCTTTTAGTTGATTAATCCATTTTGAAATAGACGTTTTACTCACATCATATAGTCTGGCAAAATAATCATTGGTTGCCCAGCAATACCCTTGTTGATGACATAAAGCAGAAATGTCTCCATATAACAGTTTGGCATTAGCACTGATCGTTTTAGCGTATCTCACATGAGCTGGAATAATCGCAAAATAAGTTGGTTGTGTTGTCATCATCTCATCCTCCATCTTTTTCTCTACACTTATATAAACGTTTGAGAAATGGATTCTGTCACTAATATTTTTAACTTGTTAAGATTTACTTATGACTAGTTTTATCTTACGATGAAATAAATCACAAAAAGGAGGCATGTTTTATGCAACGTGGGCTTGATCCGATTTTCAATAAAGACACAAGAATTCTTATTTTAGGCAGTGCACCAAGTGAGATGTCATTAAAGAAACAACAATATTATGGTAACAATGGGAATCAGTTTTGGAAAATGATGTTTGCTTTTTTTAACGTTCCCTTTGAGACAGATTATGACAAGAGAGTGGCGTTACTGCTAGATCATCAGATTGGCTTGTGGGATGTGTATCATTTATTTGAGCGTGACGGCAGTTTAGATACGTCGTTTAAAACAGTTGAGTTAAATGATTTTAGCCAAATTCTAACTCAAGCAGATATCAAATTAATTATCACAAACGGTAAGAAAGCCTATGATGAAGTGTTAGAAAACAATTTATTTTCGGATATAACTATCATGCCTTGTATCTCAACGAGTGGCGCTGCGAATGGGTATATGGAAAAAAGAAGACAGTAATGGTATGAAGCATTGGAGATGGTGAGATAAAAGATAAAGAACTCTTTACTTAACCCTACTTTTTAACCATAGTAAATAAAGTAATTTTATGATAAGATAATTCAGCAATTGTTCAAACTTGCACAATTTATTTTGAGAGGGTTTTTTAATTGAAAAATATACTTGACTATCAACCATTAAATCTTTATACCAACTACAAAGAGGCTGCTGAGAAAACGCCGACGATTCCGATTATTTTTGATGAAACACTACCAGCTTTTGCCTCACTGGGATCAGAAACAACTTATAAAGAAAGTCATGACAAAATACTAAAAAGAGCGTATCAGTTGGCTCATTTAGGTGTTAAAAAAGGCGATAAAATCATCCTATATAAAAGTCCTAAGTTTGATACTTATTTACTTGCTGTCGCAGCATCTTTCCTTGGTGCGATACCTGTCATGGTGTCTTATCATTTACCACCTGAAACCATCAGCGTGTTTGTTGAACGTTTAGAAGATCCATTTATTTTATTTGATGATATGACTGAAGATAATGTAAAAGCTGTGCGAAATAGTTCACATGATAAAAAAATTTCATTAGATATCTTGTTAAATGCCTCAGCACAACCTGTATCGCAAGAAGAGTTGGGCAAAGATGACATAGCATACATGACTCACACGTCTGGCACAACAGGGATTCCCAAGCTGATTTGTCATTCTTATCGCTCAATGGGTTGGCGAACAAAATGGCAACGAGAAATTTTTACTCATATTTCAAAAAAAGAATTGGTTGCGTTTCACATCTCACCTGTGCACTCTCGTTTTAATATTGGGGTTTCTTCATTGATGAGTATGGGATTTCCTATGATGCCACTAGCAAGTGCAACACCTCAGCAAGTGGAAGACATGCTAACAACACACCAACCTATTGCATTGGAAACTCATCCAAATAATTTCGTCCAATGGGCAAGACTGGCAAAAGAAAAACCTCATGTGTTTACTAGCATTAAATGTTATCATTCGACATTTGATGCAATAAACAATGCGACTATGTTAGCCTTTTTAAACGCATCAAAAGAAAATGATCCTATCTTTTTACAAGTTTATGGTCAAAGTGAATGCGGCCCAATGATTTTACGGTCACACACCATTGAGTCACTAAAAGACTCAGATGCTCGTGATATGGGAGTTGGACTTGAAGGATTAACAAAAGCCAGAATTACCGATGAGAACGGTACACTGCTACCTGTCATGACAGATGGACACATCCAGTTTTTATCAAAAGGCCGTGCATTAACTTATTATAAAGAAGACGCTCGTTTCGAAGAAAATGTTTATGGTAAATGGTGGGATAGTGGCGATTACGGCATGATGGACGAGCGTGGTCATCTATACTTAAAAGATCGCCAAGTCGATTTGATTGAAAACATTGATAGCACGCTTGCACTGGAAGATTATTTATTAGATGCCTTGGATTTCTTGGAAGAAGTCGTGATTGTGCGTGGAAAAGATAACTCTCCTCAACCTGTTTTAGCTGTTGTGCCTGGAAAAGAAATGGATTGGAACGCGTGGTGGATGCAAGTAGCTGACCTCCCTCATTTAAATGAGCCTATTATTAAAACATTTGACGAGATACCTCATACCGCCACAATGAAAGTTCAGAGATTATTACTGGAGAAATGGTTGAAGGAAGGGTAGGAAAAAACGTTAGAGATGTGAAAACATGTCTAACGTTTTTTAACATTAATGACTTTAGTCATCCTCATCATTTGACGTAGAGCCTTTAAAGTAAATAACATCACTCAATCCATTTACACGTTTTAAATACTGATATATTAATGTTCTCAAATTAATAAATATCATTGATAATCAAATCAGCATATTTTCATCAAGGTCAAATTCAAGGTCAAAAAAACGGATTTGTGAGATGTAAGTTTATATAGATTGGAAGATGAGGAATCATCTCTTTTTTATAAGAATTTATCTCTTTTCATTTTTAAATAATCATCTATAGGGTTATTATACAAATTTATTAGCTCACTAATCTTTTTCTCTCTTTTCATCTTCTATAACTTCAATAGGTACTTTCAAAACATCTCTAAATTCTGTTGACTTACTTTTCTCAGTAATAGAAAAAAATAGCATGTTTGTATACTCTACAGCTCTTATATATTCAAATTGAACATCATTGTTAAAATAGGTTAATTCTTTTTCAATTAGATAGTTTAATCTTCTTATAGAATCAGAACTATATTTCTTCAATTCTTCATGCTTAATTCCCTTTATTTTCAATACATATTCTCTGTATAATAATTTCTTAAATCTTTTTATTTTAATTATCTTTACAAATTTATTAAATAACCAAATTAAAAATGGAAAAACTATTGTTGAAAACATCCCCATTATAAAACTCAATGTATCTATATCAAAAACTACCTTCAAATGTTCATCTACCCCACAGACCCTTCCATATTGGAATCGGCCTCTCAACCATTGTCATTCGTTGTCAAATCAATAAATCAACATCACTCATCATAGTTCAATGAGTCAATAGTTATGACTGATTATCAAATTAGGATGGTCAAAATCTGGTCAATTTATGCTATGTTATTGGAAGCAAATATAAAAGACAAGCTTATATGAGCTTGTCTTTTATTATGACAATTTCCATTAAAAAATAAGATCTCCGTAACTCAATATATCCGAGTCATTATCAGTATAAAAAGATTCTCCATTAGAATTGTATTTCCGGTTTAAAATTTGACTCACAAAATTGTATTGGTAGTTGGATTGAGTAATATCTCCTAGTAATTGATACTGTGTTGAGAAATACTCTTGTCCAAACTTTCCTATTGATAGCACTACAACCTTTCTTGCACCTGCTTTAAGCAACAAGTGTTTCGCAGTCTCTGCAGAATATCCTTTTGTAATATAATCATCTATTATACAAACAGAGTTCCCCCTTATCAAATGGGCAATTTGAGGATTAACAACAAGTGTATCAAAATCTTTATCACATTTAAAATTCAACCTATTATTTCCGCTAGAATGCTTCGAAGGCATATCTGTATGTCTTAAAAAGAGTTCGTGTCCTCCTCTTGGTCCTTTTCCTAAAATACATCTCACTGATTCCTTTATAAACGCAGCAGAGGTATTGGGATTATTTCTTTTTGATGATGGGAACGTTCCCCAATAATTAATTTCTTCATAAATAGAATTAGTAGTTACCTCTCCCATTAACATAAATAATAACAATAATAAAATTTTTTGATTTCTTGTACCTTGAGAACCTTTAAGATTAGTCTGAAAAATTTCTTTAATCCGCACTTCATCTTCAGGTTTATGAAATGTATTTGCATTAATTAGACTATAAACATAATAATTTGGGGATTCAAATAATCCAAAATAATATCTTTTATAATTTTCGAATGCAACTAAACAATTTACGACATCAATAAAATTCCAAAAAGGTAGTCCATAACTTTTTACTTTATCAGCCACTACTATTCTATTAACAATAAATTCAGGATTAAATAAAGGAATTTTACAATGAAATGCAAATAACGCATCAGCTTCTACCACACCCACTAATGCACATATTAGCCCCTGATTTTTATTATTTATTATTACTTGCTCATTTTGCTTTCCTCTATTAATGAATAATATTTTTTCCTTATAATTAGAAGGTATTTTATTCTGTAATTCAACTAATGTATTATTTTTTGATAGTATACCAACAGTGATGCCTTGATCATTTAAACTGTCAATTAAATTTAAATTTTCAACAATCAATTCGTTGTTTTCACTAAATAAAAAAAGTTTTGACATTATTATTAATTTATTATTAGTTTCCATTTATTTGCACCCCACCATATTTACTAATTTTTTCATTCACTTCTTCATTCTTTTGATCAATAAATAATATTTTTTTATTTGCTAAACTAGCGTTTCTAATGGTATTCATAGTTCCACTTTTTAAATTGGTTTCAATAACTAATAAAATTTCACTCATATTTGCTACATACTGATTTCGTTCTAGAAAACTTGATTTAAAAGTATTTTCACTAGGACCTATTGAAGTTATTAAAAGTCCATTTTTTTGTATTTTTCGTGCCAATGATTGATTTTTTTGGGGATAAATATTATTAAAATTTGTTGGTAAAACAGCAATAGTTTTTCCTTGATTTTCCAATGTCACTTGGTGTGCAACAGAATCTATTCCTTCAGCTAAACCACTAACAATTACATACCCTTTTTCAACATATTTTTTCACCAGAGTTTTAGTAGCAATGATTGATCTTTCTTTCGGATTTCTAGTTCCAACTACCGAAATTCTTTTTAAACCAGTACTTAGTAACTTCTCATCACCTTTTGAATACATAAACAAAGGTTGTATTTTTTCAGGAAACAATTCATTAAAATAAGTTTTATCATATTTAAAATATATTTTGTTGATACTATGTTTCGTTAAGAAGGCATCATTGTTAAATAATTCTATTTTAAATTCTTTGTATTTTTCTTTGTCAAAAGACAATTTTTCGTCTTTTTTAGTAAATATTTTTTTTTCGTCTTCAGTGTATTCATCATTATCAAATATAAAATAGATAGGATTTTGACCAGATAAAAAAATGTACTCAAGCAAACCTTCACTGTAACCATATTGCTTTAAAAAAAATAATTCACTTTTAATATTATTAGCCACTTTTATCCTCCATTTCATAATCTACATATCACTATATTAGCACATATCTATGTACTTATCATTGATTAACACTAGTAGTACTAAAGTAATTAACTCATATAATTCATTATTATAATCCCGAAAAATTATCTCTTATCCTTACCAAGTTTAATATCAATTTTGTTTTTCTTTAACCAAAGTCTTCATTAATGTCTTTTCTGTTTTTGAAGAAGTTAGATATCGTTTTAATGATTCATTATATCTTTTTAGAGAGTACAGAGTTTCTAAAGCATCATAGATTTTATACGACAAAATATCTTGTGGTTCGTTTTCATATTTTGTCAATTCCTCCTTTGAAATCTCAAAAGGTAACTCCGTAATCTTTGAAATTATTTCGTTCATCCCTTGTTTAGTAAGAAGTAGTCTATTTAGTTTCTCAGAGGTCTTATAACTGCTAAATTCCCAATAAAAATGCCAAATTTCATATCTTTTCACAGAAAAAATTTTTGTAAAATAATCTAATTCTTCACTTGTGAGTTCTACAATTATCTCAGCTATTTTGGGAATTTCCGGTATCTCTTTGAAAAGATATGTTTCAACATTTTTATTTGCATAATAATGTCTGCCTTTCAGCTCATGCATATTTTTTATCTTTTTGTTTAAAATCAGATCTACTATCAACGATTGACAATTAATCACATAGTCTAAATTTTCAGAAATAGTGTAAATAGATTTTGAAATAAGTTTCGATAGCTCATTATGTTTGATCACAACAATTTTGAATGACTCATTATTTTTTCTATCAATAATCTTTCGAACTTCTCTTTTTTGACTATAAAAATAGAAAAAGAATAAGACAGGCACTACCGTTAACAGTGCAACAACTGCAGGCAATTTAGAAAAAATATCTCCAAAATTAATTTTTATTGTGAAAGCTTTTTTAAGAAATCCCAAAAGATATTCCCACTGACTATATACCCAGTCTACATTGATTATATTTAACGTGAATAGCGTGAGAACTACCGCTAATATTGCAGGTAAACTTATCACAACTCTGATAATAACAAATATTTTTTTAAATAAAGTTGATTTTGATATTCCAACCCATACTGGGCTTAAATTTGAATTACCATATCCAACCCACCCTAATCTTAAAAATTTAAAAGCTCTCGATGCATTGTAATTAACTCTTATCATAAACAAAGCTAACCCAACATTCTTACTCGTTATTGAAAGTCTGCCCAATGTCTCTAAATTAGAACTGATTAAAACATAACTTTCAAGAATCAAAAAATCATAAATTATTAAGAAAAAGCATATTTCTAAAAAAACTATTAAACATAACCCAAAAAGATTTCCTGAGGTTACATCCAAATTAAATGATATTATAGCATGTATTACAGTTTGCACATTTGTAATCAAAAGAATAAAAACCACGATACCTACTATCCATTTAAATAACTTTTTAGACATTTATTCCTCCTATGAAACTATAAGAATTTGATTTCTTAGTACATACTTTCAATTGTTTATTTGCACATTTTTAAAGTATAAATGTTTCTTTTTCTTTTCTACTGGAACATCAAATTTAGTTCTTATATAACGCAATGTATTCTTATAATGTTCCATATTTCTTTCTTTTTCTATAGATTGTATCGCTGCTATGCATCCTTGAAATCTATTACAAGTATCAATAAACTCATCTTGAACGAAATTACTTGGATCTTTATCCATTTCAAGTAACAAACTATAGTAATCATACATCTTTTTATTAAGTTTTTTAGGAGCTTTTTTAGTATTCTCATGAATAATTACCCCAGTAATTCGTGTATGATTACAGATTGTTAACCTCGTCTTTTTCTTATTGACCTGTAAACCATATTTTTCTATTATTGCAATTGCTTCTCTCCGCTTACTAGTATGGATAAACTTATCGGATGAAAATGTAAAGTCATCATAGTAAGCTGAAAAAGTAAAATTATTTCTTTTCGAAAAAACATCTAACTCTTCGTACATTTGATGATAAGATAGAAAACTTAGCATAGGACTTGTTGAAAAACCTTGTGGTAAAAAACGCTCTTCATCTTTCTTTATAGTCGTCAAATTAGTTAAAATTTTTGCTATATCCGCTGGCTGAGACATCGTATTATGAAAAAAATCATAAACATATGAATCTTTAGTACTAGGAAAAAAATTTGTGATATCTAGCAATAGCAAATATTCTTTCTCCAAATGTCTACTTGCATTGTCCACATATCCCACAAGAGGAATCCCCCCATATATGTAATGTGGAAAACCAATATAGCTCAGTCTCTTAACAATATTTTTAAGTGCTCTTTTGTGAGCATCTGATGGGTTATATAATTCTCTAATTTTTCCATTAACTTCTTTAAAAAATGGTTCCACTTCGTAATTACTATCAACATCTTTTAAAGTTTTTAATTCCAACTGCAGTAGTTCTGACAAGTATTTTTTATTTGATACCCCGTAAAGCCTAGATTTAGCAAAATCCATAAAAAAAATCCCCTTCTTTTATAAGAAAGAGATGAAGCCAAGTTTTCTAATAATTGGACAACTTCTATTAGAAAAGGCAAGACTTTATACAGAACGCCTAGAACGAATCCTAGAACCATTATTACGACTTTGAAAGCACCAATGATGCCTTGAATATCTGCAATAAGCTTGAGACAATTAAAAAAGCTCAAAGTTCCATTTTTATATGTCCGTTGTTTAAGCCACTGTTTAACCAGAACAATTTTAGACACTTGCTTGTTTTTGCTCATGACATTTACCTCCTATAATTATTTAGGTCATTAAGACCCTCCCCTGCGTTATAATTATAGATTTAGAAGTTAAACAGTCTTGTTAACGCTTCACTCTTACTTAGCTAACAACTTTTATTAGCTTGATTAAATCCCCTGCTTCTCACTGAGTGATACAACACAAAGTCGTAACATCATAGACTCATACTATAGTCCAGATATGCGTAATCATGATATCAAAACAAATTTTGACGTCAATAGAACATGCAGGGGCTTTTTCATACCGCTATTGTTTTGTATAATAGCAAATTTATTTGCAGGGAACTCTAGGTAATTGTTCTAAAATAATGATATCACAATAGTAAAAAACAATCAATATAGCGTTTTCTTTTATACTATATGAAATATTTGTAGGTCTGTTTCATCTGCAATAACTCCCACAACTATGTAGCACTTTTTAAGGATTTTCATCCAAAAACTATTTTTCGTTTCAATTATATATGAAACGCAGAAACCCTTGTATATCATTGTTTATAAAGCTTTATTTCATTTCGTTTCATGTATCAAAACTTATTAGCCTTTTGCAAAAGTCAAAAAAAGAGTACCCCAAGTGAGCACTGTAGCTCATTTAAAGGGTACCCTTAGTACGGTCACAAAACAACGGGGTAGGGTTCTCTATCCTATTCAATTCCTTGTATGATTCTACCGAAGATATGATTAGCTTGAGTTGGTTGTCCAGCAATTAGAGTAAGAGTACACTTCCATTTCCAGTGGCTCTTTTAAGCTTGCTGTAATCCCTTCTCCCACCTTCTTCTGAATAGATAGATTAATTCTTTCAGATGTTCAATTGCTTTTGATATAACTTACTTATCATTTGGAATAGACTCATCAACATAAACAGAAAAGTAACGTAATCTATCTATACAAATATTGCGAACAGCACCCCTAAGAAAACAGGTCCAGAGTTTGCTGATATGATGGCTCATCACTAAAAGGTTGGTCATTTCTACTATCAAGACAAAATAAAAAAGCTAGAAGCCTTATGTATAAAGGTTTCTAGCTCATATCTAAAGATTAACCAACGCTTCCTTCCATCTCATAAGAAATCAGTCTATTTAATTCAACGGCATATTCCATTGGTAATTCCTTCGTAAATGGTTCCACAAATCCCATGACAATCATCTCTGTCGCTTCTTCTTCTGACAAGCCACGACTCATCAAGTAGTAAAGTTGTTCTTCAGAGATTTTTGATACTTTGGCTTCATGTTCCAATGCAACATGACTATTGTGGATTTCATTAAATGGAATGGTATCACTTTTTGATAATTCATCCATAATAATCGTATCACACTCAATATGTGAAATCGATCCTTCACTTTGTTTAGAGAAAGTTACTTGACCACGGTAATTCACTTCTCCACCATCTTTGGCGATTGATTTAGAAACAATCGAGCTTGATGTGTTTGGTGCATTGTGAATCATTTTTGCCCCAGTATCTTGAATTTGATTCGCTCCAGCAAACGCAACAGATAACATCGTTCCACGCGCGCCTTCTCCTTCAAGGTAAACACTTGGGTATTTCATCGTTGTTTTAGCACCTAAGTTTCCATCAATCCATTCCACTGTCGCCCCTTGATCTGCACGAGCGCGTTTTGTTACTAAGTTATACACGTTGTCAGACCAGTTTTGGATGGTTGTGTAACGGCAATACGCATCTTTTAAGGTAAAGATTTCAACAATCGCCGCATGCAAACTATTGCTTGAATAAGTTGGTGCAGTACATCCTTCAACGTAATGCACACTTGCGCCTTCATCCACAATGATCAACGTACGCTCAAACTGTCCAGTATTTTCAGCGTTAATACGGAAGTAAGTTTGCAATGGCACATCTACTCGTACGCCTTTTGGTACATAGATAAATGTTCCACCAGACCATACTGCTGAGTTTAATGCTGCTAATTTATTGTCAGTTGGTGGCACTAAAGAGGCAAAATATTGTTTAAATAAATCTGGGTACTCTTTTAATGCAGTATCTGTATCGGTAAAGACGATTCCTAATTTTTGGAATTCTTCTTTCATGTTGTGATACACCACTTCTGATTCATACTGCGCACTTGCTCCAGCTAGATATTTACGTTCTGCTTCTGGAATCCCGATACGTTCAAACGTTTCTTTGATTTTATCTGGCACATCATCCCAATCACGAGCTGGTTTATCACTTGGTTTTTGATAATAGTTAATCTTATCAAAGTCCATGTCAGATAAATCCGGTCCCCATGTTTGCATTGGCATCTTGTGGAATGCTTCCAGTGATTTCAAACGAAACTCAAGCATCCATTCTGGTTCTTCTTTTTTAGCCGAAATCGCGCGAACAATTTCTTCTGTTAATCCTTCACCTGTTGTATAGATCGGTTGCACATCGTCGTGAAAACCAAATTTATACTCTTCTAATTGTGGTACCTCACTCACTTGGGTCACACTCCTTATTCTTCACTATGTAATTCTTCGGTTACAACCGTTTGATTTTCTTCAATAATCCCACGCTCTAATGCTTTCCACGCTAACGTCGCACATTTTATCCTGGCAGGAAATTTTGCCACGCCACCTAGCATTTGAGCATCTTTCAAGACTTTTTTCTTCTCACCAATGTTCTCACCTTGCACTAACTCTAAAAAGTCCGCAATGATTTCAATGGCTTCTTTTTCCGTTTTTCCTTTTACCGCATCTGTCATCATACTGGCACTTGCCATACTAATCGAACAACCATGACCGTCAAAGGCAATCTCATCAATTACCCCATCTTTCATCACAAGTTGTAATTGAATCACATCCCCACACGTTGGGTTATTCAATTCAATTTGGCTAGTCGCTTCATCCAATACCCCTTTATTATGAGGGTGATTGGTATGATCTAAAATGACTTGTCGATAAAGATTATCTAATCTAGATAAAGCCATCTGAGAAAAACTCCTTTGCTGCGATGATTGATTCAACTAATGAATCGGCATCTTCTTTTGTATTGTAAAAATAAAAACTTGCTCTTGCTGTTGAATGAACATCTAAATAACGAAGTAGTGGTTGAGCACAATGATGTCCCGCTCGAATCGCCACGCCTTGCATGTCTAGTGCGGTTGCCAAATCATGCGGATGCACACCTTTAATGTTAAAGGCAATCACACCAGTATGTTTACTCGCATCTCTTGGCCCATATAACTCAAATCCATCAATCGCTAGTAATTTTGGCAACACATACTCGACTAATTCTTGTTCATGCTTTGTAATCGTATCTAAACCAATCTCTTCCAAATACTTTATCGCACTTGCTAATGCTATTGCACCAGAAATATTCGGTGTGCCGGCTTCAAACTTATAAGGCAACTCTGCCCATGTGCTGTAATCATCATAGACAAAATTAATCATCTCACCACCAAACTCGATGGGTGACATTTTTTCAAACCAAGTTTGTTTACCATATAACACGCCAATACCAGTTGGTGCACACATTTTATGACCACTAAAGGCATAAAAATCGCAATCCAACTCTTGCACAGATACTGTCATATGCGGCGTTGATTGCGCACCGTCAACAACCATCACAGCACCGACTTCATGAGCCAATTTTGCTAAGTCTTTGACAGGATTGACCACACCTAAGACATTCGATGCATGGGCAATCGACACAATTTTCACACCGGATACGATTTTTTCTTTCGCATCAGCCATGTCCAACTCACCGTCTTCAGTCAAATCAATGTAGATAAGTTCAGCTTGTTTGCGTTTGGCCAATTCTTGCCACGGTACAATGTTTGAGTGATGTTCCATGCGACTAATCACAATTTTGTCACCAGCTTCAACAACTAACTCACCAAGTGACCGTGCCACCCAGTTTAATCCAGTTGTCGTCCCGCGTGTAAACAACACTTCTTTCACACTACTCGCATCAATAAATGTTCGCACCGTTTCTCGCGCTGCTTCATATTGACTTGTCGCACGTTCTGCCAGTGTATGCACCCCACGATGCACATTCGCATGACTGGTTTGCATATACGTAACCAAGTCATTAATAACAGGCGTTGGCACATGTGTTGACGCAGCGTTGTCTAAATAGACAAGTGGCTCATCATTTACTTGTTGAAAAAGAATTGGAAAATCTTGTTTGCGTTTAGATACAGTCATTTAATCAGCCAGCTTTCTATCAATTACTTGAACAAACTCCTCTTGAACAGATTTAACAGGGATTGACGTAATCACAGACCCTAAGAATCCACGTGTTACCAATCTTTCTGCTTCTTTTTGAGGAAGTCCTCTACTCATTAAATAATATAATTCTTCTGGGTCAAGACGACCAGCACTTGCTGCGTGTCCTGCTGTTACTTCAAATTCATCAATTAATAAAATCGGGTTCGCGTCACCACGAGCTTTATCAGATAACATTAACACACGACTTTCTTGTTGTGCGTCTGCACCTTTTGCCCCTTTGATAATGTGACCAATTCCGTTAAAGGTTAACGTACTTTTCTCACGAATCACACCATGTTGTAAGATGTGACCAATTGAATGTGACGCTCTGTTTGTTACACGTGTGTCGATTCCTTGAATTTGACGACCTGTTGCAATCGCGACAACTTTCACTTCCGCATGAGAGCCTTCGCCCACAAGTTCTGAGTCAAAATCAGCGACAACATTTCCGTCACTCATTAACCCTAACGCCCAGTCCACACTCGCATCACGCATAATGTAGCCTCGACGATTTAAGTACGTGTTGACTTCTTTTCCTAGACGGTCAATAGCAGCAAATTTTACTTTTGCTCCTGGTCTAGCAATCACTTCAACTACAATATTCGCTGCTAATTTTTCAGCTGTTTCGCCAACTGATTGGAATCTTTCCAAGTAAGTTAACTCACTGTTGTCATCAGCTACGATTAAGACATGTTTTACCATGGCACTGCTGTCGTTTAATTGGTGATAAAATAATGACTCAAATGCGTCTTTCACGACCACATTTTTGGGCACGTATAAAAATACCCCGCCGTTTAAAAAGGCTGTATGGAACGCGGTTAATTTGTCTTCGTCACTTGGCACAGCTTTTGTCATGAAATATTTTTCAACTAAGTCGCTATGCTCTTTCATTGCTGTAAAAATATCAGTAAAAATCACGCCTTGTTCAGCTAATTCTACTGGCATTTGTTCAAAATAAGTCGTTGTACGACCCTGAATGATTAGTGGGTTATCTTCTAGTTCTGTAAAAGAAGGTAAGACTTCCTCATTAATCACTTCATTGTTTAAATCGCCAACATTCATTAATGGCCAACGATGGTATTTTACTCGTTCGATCGCTGGTAATTCTAAGTCATCAATTTTATTTAACGCCTCTTTACGACGTTCTAACATCCATTGTGGTTCTTCCTGACTAGCTGAAAATAATGTCACGTCGTCAAGATAATCAGTTACATTTGCAGATTTCATTTATCTTGTCTCCTTCATTATTCTTCTTTTTCTTCGTAATCAATTCCTAATTCTTCACTGATTCCTTTGTATCCTTCTTCTTCAAGACGTTTCGCTAAATCAGCACCACCAGTCATCACCACACGGCCATCCATCATAATATGAACCACATCTGGCACGATATAGTTTAATAGACGTTGGTAGTGAGTGATGATAAGTGAACCAAAGTTATCCCCACGCATTTCATTGATTCCTTTTGACACAACTTGTAAGGCATCAATATCAAGACCTGAATCGATTTCATCTAAAATCGCAAACGTTGGTTCTAACATTAATAATTGAAGAATTTCATTACGTTTTTTCTCTCCGCCAGAGAATCCCTCGTTTAAGTAACGTTCAGCCATTTCTTCCGGCATATCTAATAACGCCATTTTGTCATCTAATTTATCTAAAAAGTCCATTACTGAAATTTTGTCATCATCAGCACGTTTTGCGTTCATTGCCGCACGCATAAATTCAGCGTTTGTAATTCCTGGAATTTCACTAGGATATTGAACCGCTAAAAATAGACCAGCACGTGCACGCTCGTCAACTTCCATTTCTAATACATCTTCACCGTCTAAAAGAATTTCACCTTTAGTGACCGTATAATTTGGATTTCCCATAATCGCAGCAGATAAAGTTGATTTACCTGTTCCGTTTGGTCCCATGATGGCATGAATTTCACCCGTTTTCATGGTTAAATTAACACCTTTTAGTATTTCTTTTTCTTCGATTGATACATGCAAATCCTTTATTTCTAAAACGGACATGTTTTTCCCTCCAAATTATTACTTTAATAAATATTAACTCTTTTCTAATTTTAACCTAATTGAGAATGGACTTCAATTTAAAAGTGTTTAAATTACGTCTTATCTTGAAAAAAGGCAGATAATAATCACTCTCATTTAATATTTCTATCAAATAACAAAAAAATGCAGACAATATTGTCTACATTTCTTTTTTTAAGATTCATGCACTGAATCATCTAACTCATCTTTTTTAGAGTTATCTCCAAACGAAATCGCCCATTTCAACAATATTGGGGCAATCACTGTGGTAAAGATAATAACTAAAACTAAAGACGCATACATTCCTTGATCGATAAAACCTTTTTCAAGTCCTAAAGATATTAAGATCAACGCCATTTCTCCTCGAGAGATTAAACTTGCACCAATGATGGCACTACTATTATTATCAAATTTCTCGATTTTTCCTCCAAGGAACCCACCGATAAATTTAGTAAAGATAGCTAGTACACTAAAGACAATGATTAATAACATGTTTTCGCCTAAACCATCTAAAACAAGTTTTAATCCAATACTAACAAAGAATATTGGGGCAAATAAAGCAGAAGTGATACTGGTTACTTTTCTTTCAACGTATTCAGCAAATGGTGTTTGCGAGATTAAGATACCAGCAAAGAATGCACCAATAATATCTGACATACCAATCCAATCAGCTAAAAAGCTAAGTAAAAAGACCATAATCAATGAAAATGCGACATCTCTTTCGGGAACCACAAAGTAAGATAATCCTTTAAGAATAATGGGTAAAATAAATTTTCCGAAGATATAAATAAATAAGAAGAACAATACATTTTTAAATAGAAACGGTAAAACGTCCGCAGTCGTTGTATTGGGGTTTACTAAATTTAACACAAGATTTAGTAAAATCACGACAATAATATCGTCTAAAATGGATGATCCTATGATAATGGATCCTTCTTTAGTTTGAATGAAATTTAATTCTTTTAATACCTGAATGGCAATACTAAGTGAAGTCGCTCCGAAGATTAAACCAATAAAAAGGGATGTGTCTTGAGAATAACTAAACGACCTTGAAGCGAAGAAAAAAACAAAGAATGGGACTAAAACCCCTAGAAGACCAGTAATAAGTGATGGCTTAAAATATTTTTTTAATATCTTTAAATCACTTTCGACACCGGCTATAAACATCAATAGAATAACCCCTAAGTGTGATAACAACTCGATTGAATCATTGCTTTGTATGATGTTAAAAACAGATGGTCCCACTAAAATCCCCACAATCAAACTGCCCACAACTGATGGAAACCCTAACCGAATGGCCACACTATCTGCTATTTTTGTAAATAAAATAATTAACCCTAAAGCTAATAAAATATTCATAATCTACCTCTTTTCATTTTTTGTTTCGTTATATGAACGATTCCATAATGTTAATACTGACATTTTTTCTCTCCACCTCACTTTGATTTTTTCTAACACTACTTCTATAAATTAATCGTATAATAAATAGGAACTGATTTCAAGTTTGAACTCTGTCCTACAATTACTACCCTAAAATAAAAAAGTACAAGTTGAATTTTTTATTTCAACTCATACTTTTTCTTATTTCTTATTGATTCACAATCGTAACGGTACCTTTCCACTTGTTATTAACAAAATCAACAATTTTTTGATCATGCAATACTTCTACAAGAGCTTTTGTTTTGTCAGAATCTTTATCTTCAGATCTTACAGCAATGATATTAGCATATGGAGAGTTATTGTCTTCCACTAGGATACCATCTTTTTCAGGATTTAAGCCAATGCCTTCAGCAAAATTGGCATTAATCGCAACTAAATCGCCCTCTTTATTTTGATAAGTCGTCGCCATCATCGCTGGATCAATATCATATTTAAAGACTAAATTTTTAGGATTTTCTTCAATATCATCAAATGTTGCGGTTGTTAGATCCACACCATCTTTTACTTTTACTAGCCCTGCTTCTTGAAGCATGCCAATCACACGACCCCAGTCAGTTTGAGAGTTACTTACAAGTACTGTGGCACCATCTTTTAACTCTTTAATATCTTTAATTTTTTGTGAATACAGAGCCATCTTTTCTAAATGAATCGCCCCTGCATTAGCAAAATCATATCCTTTTTCTTTTACTTCTTTATTAAAATATGGAATATGTTGGAAATAGTTGGCATCAATTTCTTTTTCTGCCAACGCTTTATTTGGCAAGACATAATCTTGGAATGTCACGATTTCTAAATCATATCCTTTTTCTTTTAATAATGGTTTTGCCTCTTCTAATATTTCAGCATGTGGCGTTGGAGAGGCTCCAACCTTAATCACTTTGTCGTCTGTTGTACTACTTTTTGATGTGCTTTCTTTGCTACTATTATTTCCACAACCGACTAGTGCCAATACAGCAAGAGCTGCTACACCAAATTTAATCCATGTTTTCTTCATTTCTTTTCCCCCTAGTTAATTAGCTTCTTTTATCTGTTAATTTTACTAATAAATCACCTAGCCATTGTAAAATAAAGACAATGATTAGAATTAAAACTGTTGCGACCATGATAATCGTATGCTTATTTCCCATAAAGCCTCCTTGATAAGCAAGAGAGCCTAGACCACCTGCCCCAATCGCCCCTGCCATCGCAGTAAAGCCAATCATCGTAATGGTGGTCACTGTAATACCTGAGATTAAAGCTGGGATACTCTCAGGAATTAACACTTTAAAAATAATTTGCAGTTGTGTTGCGCCCATTGCTTCACTGGCTTCTAAAACACCAGGATCTACTTCACGAAACGCAATATCGACCAGTCGTGCGTAAAATGGCGCTGCTGAAATAATCAACGCTGGTAAAGCAGCAGTTGGTCCTAACATCGTCCCAATCAATGCTTTTGTTATAGGAAATAACAAAATAATTAAAATAATAAATGGAATGGAACGAAACGTGTTACTAATAATTGAAACAATGCCATAAAGTGTTTTTCCAACAGGTTTATTACTTTTTCCAAAATAATAAAGCATTAAACCAATAATCAACCCAATAATTACGACAAAAAATGTTGACACAAATGTCATATACAACGTTTCTTTTGTGGCTTTCACAAAATCATCCACTTTAATTTCACTAAAATTAAAATATGTTTCGATTAGTCCTTTATCCATGTTATATCACCTCAACTCCTACGCCATGTTGTTCGAAAAAGATCAAACTTTCTGAAAGTGTTGCCTCGTCTCCTGTTAACTGGACTAGCATGGTTCCAAAAGAGGAACTATTAGCTTGTCTAAGACTGGCTTGTAAAATATTTACATTAATTTGATAATGATGAATCACTTGTGAAATGACCGTTTCTTTTGCTTTATCCCCTTCAAATATCAAACGAACGAGAATCCCTTCAGGATAATTTTTAAGCAAGTATTGAATGGCTTCTTCGTTTTCTTCACTATCTTCTTGATTATCTTGTTTGATAAATCGTGCTGTGACTTCATGCTCTGGGTGTCTAAAAACAGATAAGGTGTCGCCTGTTTCAATCACACGCCCTGTTTCCATGACAGCCACTTTATTACAGATTTTACGAATTACATTCATCTCATGAGTGATTAACACAATAGTCAAGCCCAATTGTTTATTAATATCTAACAACAAGTCTAACACTTCTTCTGTTGTTTGTGGGTCAAGAGCGCTCGTTGCTTCATCACATAATAAAATCTGTGGATCATTTGTTAGGGCTCGAGCGATTCCCACACGCTGTTTTTGACCACCTGATAATTGACTAGGGTACGCATTTTCACGTCCTTCAAGACCAACTAGTTTAATTAATTCACGTGCTTTTTCTTCGCGTTCATCCTTTGGTACATGGCTAAATTCTAATGGTAGTAAGACGTTATCTAATACGGTTCTTGACCATAAAAGATTAAAATGTTGAAATATCATCCCAACTTCTTGACGATACTCTCGCAATTTTTTCCCTTTTAACTTAGTAATATCTTCTCCGTCTACTTCAATCACGCCACTGGTTGGAGATTCTAATAAATTTAATAAGCGAATCAAGGTACTTTTACCTGCTCCTGAAAAACCAATCACACCAAAAATATCGCCACTTTTAATGGATAAATTGACATCTTTAACTGCTTCAACTGTTTGTTTCTTAGTTTGATATGTTTTACAGACATTAATTAATTCTATATCACTCACAATGATGCCTCCTTCAATTTCTTTTGATAACAAAAAAGCTTCCGTCCTTTATCTACTTTAAACAAGTAAACAAAGGACGAAAGCATTGTTTCGTGTTACCACCTTTTTTCATTATTACCTCACGATAATAACCTTACCCAGTACGCAAGCCGATTGCTTTTAATACTGTTGTCCGGTAACGGGAACTCCCGAAAAATACTAGCGGTACACGCTCATACTTTTATGCTCAAAGACCATCTTCTATTTCCTTCTTGTTCCTCTTTCTCACCATCCGAGGTCTCTTTATACAATCCAAAAATATACTCTTCTTTTCAAAGCAATGATTTATTAGGCATATAATATCAAAGGAAAATTTTTATGTCAACAATTTTATTCAACATTTTTTAACTTTTTGACTAAAGAGTTTGCATTGCTATTCTTTAGCAATCATTGTAAAATGTAGTAGTAGTAATACAGTAGCGTTTACAAATATTATTTGAAGGAGCTAATTTTATGAATTTAGCAAAATATGTCGATCACACGTTATTAAAACCAGATGCCACAAGAGAGCAAATCAAAACACTATGCGAGGAAGCAGCAGAATACGACTTCGCCTCAGTGTGTGTTAATCCTTTCTGGGTAAGCTACGCAGCAGAAATTTTAGCTGATGCAAAAGCAAAAGTGTGTACCGTTATTGGGTTCCCTTTAGGGGCAAACACAACAGAAACCAAAGTATTTGAAACAACAAATGCTATTGAAAATGGTGCGGAAGAAATTGATATGGTCATTAATATCGGTGCTTTAAAAAATAAAGAATATGACATCGTAGAAAAAGATATTGCCGCAGTCGTTGAAGCAAGTCATCCAAAGGCAATTGTTAAAGTGATTATTGAAACATGTCTTTTAACAGATGAAGAAATCGTTAAAGCGTGTGAATTATCTGTTGCAGCAAACGCTGACTTTGTTAAAACATCAACAGGTTTCTCAACTGGTGGGGCAACACCTGAAGATGTGAAATTAATGAAAGATACAGTTAAAGACAGTGCCTTTGTTAAAGCATCAGGTGGCGTTCGCTCTAAAGAAGATGCCTTCACCATGATTGAAATGGGGGCTGACAGACTTGGAACAAGTTCTGGTATCCTTTTAGTAAAAGAAGACTAACATAAAAAAACGACGGGAAAATTCCTCGTCGTTTTTTTTGATGATTAAAAATAGCTACCCTTACTCATAAAACATCTCTTCAAAATAACCATCTCTTAACATCTTTAAATTAAATATATTATCAATATGACCAAATGCTTCTGAAATTGGTATTTTAGCAGTATGCCACCCTTGTCCATCAGTAACCCAAACAAACGTTACATCATCTTTAGAAGTTTCAATTAGATCATTAAGTGAGGTAAATTCTCCCGATACTGATTTTAATTTAGAACCACCACCACCATAATAATTAGTTTCTATAATCCAAACTTTATTTGTTTTCGGATTATAAACCGCTTCATCAAACCTTCTTTCAGATTTGTCAACAGGAACTTCAATACCCCAATTCTCTTTAATAAATTTTGCTGTTGCTTGTGGATAATGATCTAAACCAAGCTCTTTACTCACTTTTATAACATTCCGTTCTAGTATGCCTTCCATTGTCGTTCCACTACGATTTTTTCTAGCATTACTATCTAAACCTGCTTCCACGCCATAAACGTAATCGACTAATGACCGTTTTGCTTTTTTTTCTAAAAAAGTCAACAATCCAGAATCGTTACAAAAATCGACATACCCTTGAATTTTTTGAGTGTCTATATTTATAAAATCAAGTTTATAAAATTCCATTGCATCATCATTATCAATAAACAATACATCTAATACTTTATCTCGACTCGCTATTAGAGAAGGTATAGCTTTTAATAAGTGAGGTTGTTTAATAAATAAATCTAATGCCTTATCATAAATATCTTCTTTTCCGATTAAATAATTTAATGTGTTTAATTCTAATTCATATTTTTGCGTTTCGCGATCAACTTTATCCCAATTAACATAATATTCCGGAGTTCTATTTGTAGTCGATAAAGTAGACATAAAATAATCTAATCTATCTGCATCAGTCATTTTAGAATATGATGAGTAATTAATCTGTTCCATAAAACATCTCCTATTATTGTTTCCTAGCTATTTTGTAATCTCTTTATTGCTAAATCTAAATAATCTTTTTCTTGATCAATTCCTATATATCGTCTACCTAGTTTTTTAGCTACAACACATGTTGTTCCACTTCCAACAAAAGGATCTAACACTAGGTCTTCCTCTTTTGTAGAAGATAATATAATTTGTTCCAAAAGGTATTCTGGTTTTTGAGTAGGATGTTTCCCATATTTTTTTTCTTTTAAAGGTGTCAAAGAGCCCATCCAAACATCTTTCATTTGTTTTCCACCATTTCGTTCCTTCATTAAATCATAGTTATAATAATGCCGAGCTTTTTTATCATTTTTTCTAGCCCATAATACTGTTTCTGTTGAATGTGTAAAATAGCGACACGACAAATTTGGTGGAGGATTTATTTTTTGCCATGTTATATTATTTAAAATTTTAAACCCCTCTTGCTCAAGAGCCATACCGACTGAGTATATATTATGTAAAGAGCCAGAAATCCAAATCGTTCCATTAGGCTTGAGCGTTCGTTTTGCCAATCTAATCCATGACCGATTAAATTCATGTTTAGCTTCTAAAGAATCTATTTTATCCCATTCACCTTTATTCACTGAAACGGCTTTTCCACCACTACATGATATGCCATCATTACTTAAAAAATAAGGAGGATCTGCAAAAATCATGTCTATACTTTCTTCATCTATCTTTTCTAAAAAATCGAACGTATCTGCTAATACTAATGCTGAACCACTTTCCTTATCAAAGTAATACACTTCTTCTCTCAATCGCATCCCTCAACTTTACTTAGTATAGTTTCGTATAATGACTTCATTCACCTTTCCTCTACCACTACTTTTCGAATTGATCATTCTCGTCGCTCCAACAATCTGTATATCAACACCTGGAATATCATCGTATAAATCATGTATAATTTCTACATCCGAATTCGATAACATCACTTTAACTCCCTTATTAGTTAATTCAACAAATAGGTCACGTAGACGTTCTTGATCGTACAAATCGAATCCTTCATGAGTGTATGACGTAAATGCACTAGTTAATGACACAGGTGCATAAGGAGGATCGAAATAAACAAAATCGCCTTCCTTCGTATCTGTAACAGCATCAACAAAATCGCCATTTAAAATTTCTATATCATTCTGATTTAAATATCGACTAATATTGTATAATAAATCTTCATTTACAATTTTAGGATTTTTATACCTACCATATGGCACATTAAACTGGTTTTTAGAATTTACTCTATATAAGCCATTGAAATTAACTCGTAGCATATAAAGTAATCTAGCAGCCTTCTCAGTTTTAGTCATTTTTTGAAAACGTTCATCCCTATCAACAGAACGTAAATCAAGATAGTATTCTTTGCTATTATTTTCATTATGTATTTTTAATATATCAATTAGCTCAGACACATTATCTCTAATTTCTTCATACGTATAAATTAAATCTGTATTAAAATCATTAATTGTTGCATGTGTTGGCAATACTTCAAAAAACAAAGCACCACCACCTATAAAAGGTTCATAATATCTATTATACTGCTCTGGCATATTTGTAATAAGTTCAGGCAACAGTTGTCTTTTCCCTCCGGTCCACTTAGTGAAGGGCTTCAAACTCGTTAATGTCTCAGCCATATAATCAGTCCATTCTCTTTTATTTATATCGTATTTTTTTAGTGTATCATAATATACATACTAAAAAAGGAAAGATTTTACTCTCTCCTTTTTTATTTATTTAATCATTTCATCGTTTTTTTGCTTAAAAATCTTGTTTTCTTGCTTTACGTTTGCTTCTATTTGATTGACGTTGCTCAATTTTACGTTTTTGTTTTTGATCATCAGCAATCGCATAGCGAATTTTTTTCTTGTAACCTGGTTTCACTTTTTTCTTCTGTTTTTTCACCATACCAATCATAGATGGATCTAATTGTTTTTGCGTACGTGAGCGTTGTTCACGACGATTACGATCGTAATGATCCACAATTTCACCTTTTTTGATAGCTTTTGGTTCAAATCTAATACCAAGTTTTTCTAATTCAGCCAATGCTGCTTCATCTTTTGGCTCATATAACGTGATGGCAATACCCGGAAGTCCATTACGCCCAGTACGACCCACGCGGTGAATAAAGAATTCTAAATCTTTTGGAATTTCAGCGTTAATGACATGAGAAACGCCTTCAATATCAATTCCTCTTGCAGCTAAGTCTGTCGCCACGACAAATTGATAATCTAAGTTTTGAATGCTTTTCATCACACGTTTACGTTCACGTGGCGGAATATCTCCATGAATTTTAGCCACTTTTAAGCCTTTTTCTTTTAAGAAATCAGTAATTTCATCGACTTTTTGTTTCGTATTCGCAAACACCATTGCTAAAAATGGGTGCCCTATTGTTAATAAATCATAGACGACTTGTTCCACGTCTTTACTTTTTGTCGAGATAACCCAGTTTTCAATCGTATCAGAAATAACAGACGTTGGTTTGATATGCTCCACAACAGGATTGTCCATGTATTTTTTCAAGAATGGTTTTAATTTCACTGGAATTGTCGCTGAAAAGACTAACATTTGTAAACTTCCAGGTAATGTTGCAGCAATTTTATCGACATCTTCTAAAAATCCCATATCAAGTGTCATATCAGCTTCATCGACAACAAAAGCAAATGCTGTATGTGTTTTTAGTGCACCACTTTCAATTAAATCTAAAATACGACCTGGCGTTCCAATCACAACATGAGGTTGTTGGTTTGCTAACTTGTCCATTTGGCGTTTTTTATCTGTTCCACCCACATAGTTGCTCACACGTAGCTCATCATCATAGTGGCCAGCCAATTGGTTTGCTGCTTGATAAATTTGTTCAGCTAACTCACGACTTGGTGCTGTGATAATGACTTGAACTTCTTCTTTTTTTGTGTCAATTTTATTCATCAGTGGTAATAAAAATGTGTGCGTCTTCCCTGAACCTGTTTGCGATTGTCCAACAACACTTTTTCCTTTATTAATCACTGGAATCAATGTTTCTTGAACTTCCGTTGCTTCTTTAAATCCTATCTCATCTAATGCTTGGATTAAGTTATCGTTTAATCCAAATTGGTTAAATTTTGTCATTGTATTCACCTTCCTTTACGTTCCTTTGGCATTATAGCACAGTTTCAACTAAAAAAATAATGTTAAAATGACGAATATAAAGACAATATATAAAATGATGGAATAAGTTAATGACGTTGTCGCAAATTCTGCGTCTGCTCCGTAACCTTTGGCTAAAATGGGTAACGCATTTTGAACTGGCATGGCAGATTGTAAAATAAATACTTTTAACATCAAACTAGGCACAGGAATAATAAAAGATAACCCATATACCACAAGAGGTGAAATAATATAGCGACCAAGCATCACACCCGCGACATCTTTATCCATTTTTAAATTTTTAAATCCTGTTTGATAAATGATAATTCCAATCACAAAAAGAGACAGAGAGGTTGTCATCCCACCAACATAAGTAGAAAAATCAATCATCGGTTTTGGCACAGCCATATCAGTCAACATCCATAAAATCCCAACAAAAAACCCTAAAATAGCCGGTGACAGTAATTGCTTCAATAATTTTTCAGGACTAAAATTAGCTTTTTCTAAATGGTTATCTGGATTATCTCGGCTAATCAACATAATACCAACCGTAAAGAAAAACGTAGTATTACAAATATAGTAAAGCAACGCATAAGGAATCGCTTTTTCACCAAAAATAGCCATATTAACAGGTAATCCCATAAAAATAGTATTAGCCGCCGTAAACATGGTGCGAAACGATCCTTTACGAGTATCTGGTACACGTGTAATACGAGAATACACAATACTAATCAAAAACGTCACAATAATCGAGACAAATGGTAATGCTAATCCTGTGAATAGTTCTAAAAATTCTGCTCGAGTAAATTTTTGTGTCATGTTTAAAAACATACTTAAAGGCAACGTGATATTTAACACTAATTTTGAAAATACATTGGCGATATGATTATCAAACCATCGTTTTTTAGTCAGCATATAGCCTAAAAAGATAATCGCAAATACCACTAAAATATTTAAATACGCCGTAATCATCTAATTGTTTATCCTTTCATTTAGATAATAACGTGGCAATCGATCTGTTAAGCCACAGATAATTTCATAATTAATCGTGTCAATAAATTCAGCAGCGTCATCTAATGTGTTTTCTAGCTCACCATTTTTTCCAAAAATAGTTACTGGTGTCCCAACAGCGTATCTTTTTGACAAACGAATCATGCATTGATCCATGCATACACGCCCAACAATTTCAGCATACTCTCCATCAATGATCACATGATAGCCTTGAAATTTTCGAATCAGTCCATCTGCATACCCAATTGGCAATGTCCCAATCCATTCTTCCTTTTCAGCAGTATACGTGGCACCATAACCGATTTTTTCTCCGGCTGAAACTTGTTTAACATGGATTAACTCAGTTGTAAGAGATAACGCAGGTTTTAATTCATAAGGTAATTTAAGCGTCTTACCTGAAGGATTTAATCCGTACAATGCATCACCAAAACGAATCATGTTACTATTCCACGCATCATGCCACAAAGCTGTCGCAGAGTTTGATGTATGAATGTAGGGAATCTCTAAATCAGAAAAAATGTCCATCGCACGCGTAAATCGTTGTTGTTGTAACTCAAAATAACTAGTATCTTTCGTATCAGCACAAGAAAAATGCGTAAAAATACCATCTAAGGTCATATGATTCGATAAAACAAATAATTCTTTTGCTTGAACCATCTCATCGTCATCTCTTAGTCCAATACGCCCCATCCCTGTATCAATCTTTAAGTGAACACTTAATGGGTTAGTTAATGTTGTTTGCGTTAAGTAATCTTCTGCTTCTTTTAGCCAATCTAACGATGGAGCAGTCAAAGAAATTGTTTGTGAGATAGCTAAATCAAGGTAATTTGTTGAAACATAACTAAGTACCAAAATTGGTAACGTTAATCCAGCAGATCTCAATTCTAGCGCTTCATCCAAATTTGACACACAAAAACCTGTTGCACCTGCTTTTTCACAAGCTTTTGCTACTTCAATCGCTCCGTGACCATAAGCATTGGCTTTGACGACTGCAAATAAGACTTGCTCATCATTTAATCGAGCTAATTCTTGTTTAATATTGTATTCAATGGCAGATAAATCCACCACAACTTGACTGGGTCTATGTGTACTCTCTATCATTATTCTTCACTCTTTTCCATTAAATTTATTAAAAAAGAAGGATAATGTAAATTATCCTCTACCATGTCACTAATTTTTCGGAATAACACCAATTCCAATTGATTTTTCCCCCAGATGGGTACCAATCACTGGACCAAAATCACATAAAATGACTTCTAATTGGTTATCTCTTTTTAGCATGTCTTCTTTTACGTGTTCTGCAACTTCTATGTTATTGCAATGGATCACATAAAACATACTATCATGTGGCTGACTAGGTACTTCTTGTAAGACAATATCAATCACACGAGATAATGCTTTTTTTTGAGAACGGATTTTCTCAGATAAAATAATATCACCATCTTGAAAACGTAAAATGGGTTTAATTTTTAATAATGTTCCAATAATTGCTGCCCCATTTTTTAAACGTCCACCACGAACGAGATGATTTAAATCATCCACCACGATGTATCCCTCACAAACCTCTCTCATTTTTTCTAAATGAGCGATAATTTCTTTTGGATCAGCCTCTTCATTTTCGGTCATTTCTAAAGCGACCTCAACCATTCTTCCCATTGGACCACTTGTAATATAAGAATCAAACGGGTAAATATCAATAGTTGAAAAATCTTTCGATACACCATTTAAAGTAGTAATAAATCCTGATATTCCAGTAGATAAATGAATACTTATCACCGCATCATACCCAGACTCTGCTAATGTTTCATACAGCTCATAGACTTCCCCTATGGCAGGCTGGCTTGTTTTAGGAAATTCTTTTGCTTGCTTTAATTTTTGATAAAACTCTTTATCTGTAATATCAATTCCTTCTTGATAAACCACATCATCAATGATTAATGGAACAGATAAGACAAATAAATTCTTATGATCATGGTACTGCTCTTGTAAATAAGCGGTGCTATCCGTCACTATTGCAATATTCATTGTTGTATTTCCTCAATTCTATTTACTACACTAAAGTTCATAACTTACATTATAGATTTCTTAGAGTTTAAAGTAAAGTCTGAACACTATTTTATTTACTGAAAAATTTCTGTATCGCTTCTTTATTCATCTCTTCATTGATTTCCAAAACACTTCCTGCATAATCATAATATCCATTATTCCATGAGCCTTCTACAGGGACTGTTAAGATTTCAAGTGATTTATGTGAGCTAAATAAATAGCTATTCCCAACAGATAAATAAGTAGACATTGGCACGTCCGTTTGCGTGTAGCCAACAACCGCTCCTAACATCTCTGGTAACTTCCATGCATGAAGTGGATTAGTTGCTTGTTTGGTAATGGCACTCATGACTTGTTGCTGGCGTCTTACTCGCCCAAAATCTCCTTCTTCATCTTTTCTAAATCGAGCATACTGTAACGCTTCATGTCCACTTAAGTTTGTTTGCCCTTTCTTAATCACAGTTCCTTCCACTTCTAAATCTTTTTCAGCTACTACTGGTAATCCTCCCGGAGCTAGCACATCAATAATTTTAGGAAACGAATCAAAGTTCACCACAGCATAATACTGAATTGGCACACCAAAATTATTTTCAATCGTTTGTCTCACCATCTCTGGTCCACCATACGAATACGCTGCATTGATTTTATTGTACTCAATCCCGTCTTGTGTCGGAATCGCAACAAACGTATCCCTCATAATCGATACAATTTGAGGTTGCTTCGTTTTTCGATTATAATGGGCAATCATAATCGAATCCGAACGACCTTGGTCTTCTCCACGCGAGTCACTACCTAGTAATAAAATATTGATGCTATCATCTTGACTTTTTTGACCATTAAAAGCTGTCATTTTAAACTCTTTATTATCTTTATCAGCCTTAGCTGTAAAATAGCCTTTAGCATACCCCACACCAGATAAAGCAATTAACGCAACGAGTACCATCAATACCCAAAAAAGAAACGATTTTTTCTTTTTGCCTTTCTTCTTTGGTGGTATATCTTGATTCTTAGGTGGTTTAGTTCCATTAGCTTGTTGTGTATCGATTTTTTTATCCTTTGGTGCATATTTTTTGGCTTCTTCTTGTTTTCTTTTATCTATCCGAGACATGCCAGGCATAACGCTCTCTCCTTTATCATAAATAAAAGATACCCATCATCTAACAGATAGAATATCTTTCACGTTTATTCTTCTATGCTATTTTCTTCTAAATCTTGAAAACCAAAGAAATCATTAAATTCAATTGTAATCACTTTATCTAAACCAATCGTGATTGATTCGACAAAATGAGGTTGGTTCATTAATTTCGCTGTGGCGTCTGTTAACTCAAAAATAATAGGCGAAAAATCACCAAACTGTGTCTTCAAACAAATAATTGAAACGTATTGGTCATTTGTCATTAAGGTAAAATAATCCGCATACTTATTATCAAATACAATTTTCCAATCGTGCATTGTGCGCCATTTCATACTGAGTTACCTCCACTTTTCATCTATTATAGCACAAAAAAAATCAACAGTCTGTCTTGTCACAGTCTGTTGATTTATAAATTATTTCGCACGTTTCATGTAGTTTCCTTCAGACGTGTTAATTTCTAATTTATCGCCTACTTCAATAAAATCTGGAACACTTACTACTAAGCCTGTTTCCATTGTCGCTGGTTTACCAGAACCTGAAACAGTTGCCCCTTTAATTGAAGGTTGAGTTTCTGCTACTGTTAACACAACAGATGATGGTAAAGATACCCCAACAACTTCTGTATCATAGAATTGGATTGACACTTCCATGTTATCTAACAAGTAGTTTAATTCATGCTCAATCACTGATACGGGAATTTCATATTGTTCATATGTTTCTAAATCCATAAACACTGCCATATCATCTTGGATGTATAAATATTGTACAGCTTTTGTATCAATATGTGCTTTTTTTACTTTTTCATCAGGACGCATCGTTGTTTCGACGGTTGAACCTGAACGTAAATCTTTTAATTTCATACGCATAACCGTATTACCTTTACCAGGTTTGTGATGACTTGCTTCTAAAACTTTGATTAATTTACCATCTTTTTCAAATGTGTTTCCTGCTCTTAAATCAACTGCTGATATCATTTTTCAATCTCCCTTAATAGTTACTAACCGTATCATAGCATAAAATGAGCTATAATAAAATATTCTTGTGGTAAAAACGACTAAAAAACACGTCCTAGACACGTTTATATACATAAAATAAACCAAACTTAGATTATTTATTAATCAAATGCACGATTGTAAAACAGTGTGCCTTCTATCATCTCTGGTTTTAATTTTTTCATCAGCAAGTACTCACTTGGCACATCAAGTGGACTACTCACATCAAAATTCTTCGATGGCACATAACCAAATCGACTATAAAAAGATGGGTCACCTAAAATCGTAATAAAGGCATGTTCCGTTTCTTTTGCTCATTTTTCTAACTCTAATAACACGTGACTGCCAATTCCTTGATTTTGATAATCTGGTACCACTGAAAGAGGTGCTAACACCAAACCTTTTAAGGCATTTATATCATTTTTTACCACAGCCTCACTTAACACACCATGTCCCACGATACCATTATCTATAAGAGCCACGATTTCCAACTCTTGATTGTAAGTTGGCAGTTCTCTAATTGTTTCGACTAATGTTGCTTCACCATTATGACCATGATCACTTTGCTCAAAAGCTTTAATAATCACTTCTTCAACGAGCTTATAATCTTCAGTTTGGATCTCTCTTAGCTTCATTGTTTTAACTCCTTATTTTAAAAATAAATCTTTTTTGAAATGATACCATTCATTTTATTTGCTGACGAATTTAACCACAAAGATACAACCTTAGTTGGATATCCTCACATAAATTTAGGTATAAAATAGACAATGTAAAAACAATATAAACAAAGGAGATTAATTATATGCTAATTACAACAACAGAAAATATACCTGGAAAAACATACGAAATTATTGGTGAAGTATTTGGTTTAACAACTAATTCAAAAAACGTTGTCCGCAATATAGGTGCTGGTCTTAAAAATATCGTGGGCGGAGAAATTAAAGCTTATACTGAAATGCAAGAAGAATCCCGAGAATTAGCAATTCAACGATTGAAAGAAAATGCTAAAAAAATGGGAGCTGATGCAATTGTGATGATGCGTTTTGATTCAGGTTCTATTGGAGCTGATATGCAGTCAGTCGCAGCATATGGTACAGCCGTAAAATTTGTTTAAGCATTTTTTCATCAACATATAAGCAAAAAACTTGCAGCCTTTTTGGCTACAAGTTTTTCTTTTTTTAATACATTTCTAAATATTGCTCGCGTTCCCATTCAGAAACAGATTGACGGTAAGCATCCCACTCCATACGTTTTGCTTCAATGAAGTTGTTGAAGATATGATTACCTAATGCTTCTTTAACCATTTCATCGTCTTTCATTGCTTTAATAGCATTATGTAAAGTAGATGGTAGGTCAGTGATATGTGCGGCTTCGCGTTCTTCTTCCGTCATCACATAAATATTGCGGTCCACGGCTTTAGGTGGATTAAGTTTACGTTTAATCCCATCTAAACCAGCTTGTAATAATACTGCCATTGCTAAATATGGATTAGCCGTTGGATCAACTGAACGTAATTCTAAACGTGTTGATAATCCACGAGAACTTGGGACACGTACTAACGGTGAACGGTTTTTACCACTCCAAGCCACATAAACAGGTGCTTCATAGCCAGGTACGAGACGTTTGTATGAGTTAACAATTGGGTTACATACAGCTGTATACCCTCTAGCGTGTTCCAACAAACCACCTAAGAAATGATAAGCAGTTTCACTTAATTGATCGTCACCATTTTCGTCAAAGAATGCATTTCCTTGCTCGTTAAATAAAGACATGTTGATATGCATGCCACTACCAGCAATACCATGCAATGGTTTTGGCATAAATGTGGCGTGTAGGCCATGTTTTCTAGCAATGGTACGAACAACTAATTCAAATGTTTGGATATTGTCACATGCTTCAACTGCATCAGCGTATTTAAAATCAATTTCATGTTGTCCTGGACCACACTCATGGTGAGACGCTTCAACTTCAAATCCTAAACTTTCTAATTCTAATACAATATCACGACGACAATTTTCACCTAAGTCAACTGGCGCATAGTCAAAGTAACCACCTTGGTCATTTAATTTTTTCGTTGGGTTACCATTTTCATCTAATTTAAATAAGAAAAATTCAGGTTCAGGTCCAATATTAAATCCAGTAAAACCTAATTCTTTCATTTCATTCATAATACGTTTTAAGTTACTACGAGGGTCTCCAGCAAAAGGCTTACCGTCTGTTCCATATACATCACAAATCACACGAGCTACTTTTCCTTTTTCACTTTCCCACGGAAAAACCATCCATGTGGCAAGATCAGGATATAAATACATGTCACTTTCTTCGATACGCACAAATCCTTCTATTGAAGAACCGTCAAACATCATTTTGTTGTCTAAAACTTTATCTAATTGGCTAATTGGAACTTCTACGTTTTTAATTCTACCTAAAATATCAGTAAACATTAGTCTTAAGAATCGAACATTTTCTTTTTCTACAACTGCTTTGATTTCTTCTTTTGTTGAATAATTTGCCATTGATTTCCACCCTTTTATTAAAGTTTTAACACCTAGTATCTGTTAAAGCGACTTTCTTTCATTAAATCATTGTATAAAGCAATGCGAATCTTTTCTTCTGATAATTTTTCCTGTTTTCTTTTTTCCTTATCAAAAGATGCTTTAATGTCTTTAATGGTATACCCATCGTCTAACATGTCTTTTATGTCCAGTAGAAGATCAATATCATTAAGAGAAAATAATCGATTATTTCCTTCATTTCTTTCAGGATGAATTAGCTGTTGTTCTTCATAGTAACGAATTTGTCTTGCAGTCAGTTCTGTTAGTAACATCACCGATCCGATTGGAAACACAGCTTTACTACGTTTTAATTCTCTTTTATTCATTTTTCTTCTCCCTTCATAAAAGGTTAAAGACAGGATAACAATAAAAAAAAAGAAAGTCAATTAATCGTGTAAGATTATCTCACACGATTAATTAACTTTTTAAAAACTTTAAAAATAGATACTATTAACTGCTTCACAGACTGCAATTTTAACATGTTCATAAGTTAATCCACCTTGAACATACAATTGGTATGGTTCCCTTATTGGCCCATCAGCTGTTAATTCCAAGCTACCACCTTGTACAAATGTTCCAGCAGCCATAATCACATCATCCTCGTATCCCGGCATATATGAAGGAATTGGCAAGACATGTGCGTCAATTGGTGAAAATTTTTGAACTGACTGACAAAAGGCAATCATTTTTTCTTTGTCATTTAATTCAATCATTTGAATTAAATCCGTGCGTTTATCGTTCCATTTTGGTGTTGACTCTACATCAAAACTTTCTAATAATCGTGCGGTAAAAATCGCCCCTTGAATGGCTTGACTCACGGCATGTGGTGCCAAGAAAAATCCTTGTAGCATCTCATGTGTACTATAAATCATCGCGCCACCTTCACCACCAACACCAGGAGTGGTTAAACGATACGATACTTTATCAACTAATTCTTCTCTTCCGACAATGTAACCACCCGTTTTAGCAATACCACC
Organism: Vagococcus luciliae; assembly: GCF_024637875.1. Lineage (NCBI taxonomy): Bacteria > Bacillati > Bacillota > Bacilli > Lactobacillales > Enterococcaceae > Vagococcus > Vagococcus luciliae. The sequence goes on from NZ_CP102451.1 coordinate 1,729,670, forward strand.
ACCAGGATTTTTAATTAAAGAGCCCGCCATAATATCTGCCCCAACATCAGTTGGCTCGATTTCTTCAGCAAATTCGCCGTAACAATTATCAACAAATACCACTAAATTTTCATTGATTGCTTTAACAAATCGAATCATCTCACCAATTTGTTCGACAGTAAATGATGGACGAGAATCATATCCTCTTGAGCGTTGAATGGCGATAACTTTTGTTTTATCTGAAATGGCTTCTTTTATTTTTTCAAAGTCAACCAAGCCATTTTCTTTTAATGCTACTTCTTTATAATCAATGTTGTATTCTTTTAACGATCCTATACCATCTCCAGCGACCCCTATCACTTCAAGCAACGTGTCATAAGGTGTCCCTGTGATGTAAATCAATTCATCATTTGGACGAAGTAAACCAAATAGAGTCGTTGAAATAGCATGCGTTCCTGAGACAATATGTGGTCTAACTAATGCTTTTTCTGCATGAAATACTGACGCGTAAACTGCTTCTAATGCATCTCTTCCAATGTCATCATAGCCATACCCAGTTGATGGGGCAAAATGACTTTCCGATACATGATGTTCTCTAAACGCTTCTAATACTTTTGCTTGATTAGATAATGCCACATCTTGCATCTTTTGACGTTCTTCTGCAATATCTTTGTCCACTTGTTTAATTTTTTCTATTAATTCTGGATGAAACTTACCATTCCAACTCATCTTCACTAACCCCTTTTTTCCATCGATCAACATTTTTGGCATACCCTATTAATTCATATTCATTCAATGACTCGTCATATTCATAACTTTCCAATAACGTCGCATCTTTTAATTGATTAAAATCTTTCATTTCTGCCGGCGAGTAAAACAAATGATATTTGGTTAAATTTTCTTTTAAAAACGTCATAATATCCTGTGTTAATTTCTCTTTATCCTCTATTCGTTTAGCTGACACTAAACAATTTGGAAAAAGTGTTGGCACAAATTCTGTTTCTAATAAATCTGCTTTATTGTATACAGTCAACACTGGAATATGATCCATTTCCAACTCATGCAATAATTTTAGCACGGTTTTTTCTTGTTGGTCACGATTAGTTGACGTCACATCGACTACATGAAGTAAAAAGTCCATGGCTTTACTTTCTTCAAGAGTTGATTGAAAAGCTTCAATTAACTGTGTCGGTAAATCTTGAATAAACCCAACTGTATCAGTCAATGTCACCTGTGTTCCTGTTGGTAATTCCCATTTTTTCGTCAACGGATCCAGTGTCGCAAATAATTGATCTTCTGAATACGTATTTGCTTTCGTCAACAAATTCATAATAGTAGATTTTCCGGCATTGGTGTAGCCAATCAAGCCCACTTGCATCGTGTCAGATTCTTGACGTTTTTTACGACTTCTTTCGCGATGTTTTTCAATTTCTTTTAACTCTTGTTTAATCTGTGTCATCTTAAATCTGATATGACGGCGATCTGTTTCAAGTTTTGTCTCCCCTGGTCCACGTGTCCCAATACCCCCACCAAGACGTGACATACTTGCTCCTTGTCCACTTAATCTTGGTAAAAGATATGACAACTGAGCCAGTTCAACTTGCAACTGACCTTCTTTTGATTTTGCTCTTAAGGCAAAAATATCTAAAATTAATTGCACACGGTCAATGACTTTTACTCTCACGGCTTCTTCAATAACAGCTGTCTGTCTAGCAGTTAACTCATGATTAAAAATCACCGTATCCGCATCTTTTGAAGCCACAAGTGCTTCAAGTTCGACTAATTTTCCTTTTCCAATAATCGTCCGGCGATCAATCGTTGGTCTTTTTTGTGTCATTGTCCCAACGACTTCACCTTGTGCCGTCTGTGTTAGATTTTCTAACTCCTTCATTGATTCGTCAAAATAATAAAAATTTTCTTGGGTTTCAACCCCCACGGTTACAACGCGTTCTATCATGCCATTCCTTCTTTCTTATCCAACCACTTAGAAACACCCTCTTCTAGTTTACTCATATTGGTCTCGTCTAAAACAATATCCCACCACTCAACAGGCATTCGATTTCTAAACCAAGTCAATTGGCGTTTAGCATACTGTCTTGAATGTTGTTTCACTTCTTCCACTGATTTTTCCAATGAGCACTTCCCCTCAAAATAAGGGAAAAACTCTTTGTAGCCAATACCTTGGCTTGCTTGTGGGCAATCTAACTCATAAACCATCTTGGCTTCATCTAACAAGCCTTCATTCATCATGATGTCAACTCGCTGATTGATTCTATTATACAAAACTTCTCGATCAGTGGTTAACCCAATCAGTTTCACATCAAACGAACTTTTTGACAGATCCATTAAATCAATCTGTTGTTGCTCACTGATACTTTTTCCCGTTAAATCAAATACTTCCAACGCGCGTATCACACGTTTTCGATTATTTGGGTGAATAGTATCTGCCCCTTTTTTATCCATTTTTTCTAATTCTTGCCATAATTCTTCATTAGACAAATTTTCCGCAAACTCTTCCCATTTTTTACGACTTTTCTTTTCATCATCACTTAACTCAGATGAACCTAAATGAAAATCATAAAGAAGTGACTGAATGTATAGACCTGTGCCACCTACTATAATAGGCAATTTATTTTGTAAGGCTAATTCATTTATACACTCTGTTGCCTGACGTTTAAACTCATGAGCGGAATAGGTTTCTGTTGGTTCCTTAATGTCAATTAAATGATGTGGCACACCTTGCATCTCTTCTGTCGTTGCTTTCGCTGTCCCAATATCCAATTGCTTATATACTTGTAGAGAGTCTCCACTAATGACTTCTCCATTAAACGCCTGACTTAGTCTCACACCTAGTGCTGTTTTTCCCACAGCAGTTGGCCCAACTATGACAAGAACTTTTTGCTTATCCATTATCTCTTACCTCTAATGCTTTTTTAGGAAAATCTGTGAACATCCCAGCTAATTGATGTTTAATACAAAATTGCATATCGGATTCTTTATTCACAGTCCACGGTCTAATTATTTCAATATCTGTTGTTTGATCAATATGACGTCTCAACCAACGAATATCTGGATGAAAACTATTTATCTCTCGTTGTTTATCTAACCATGCAACATCTCTTTGATTTCCAAATGAAATAAAGGCTTTTTCATAAGTGGTATTCAATGCCTTAAGTCGTCTCACTGTATCACGATTAAAACTAGATAGCACAACCGTACAAGACAAGTCAGCTTGTTCCAAAGCTCGTAACACTTTCTGCTCAATCCCTAAATACTCAATACGATCTGTTTTTAATTCGATATTCAATAACCCACTAAACCGATTATGTTTTAATAAATTTAAAACTTCTTCTAATGTCGGGATGCTTGTATCTTTGTATTCTTCAGCAAACCAAGATCCTGCATCTAGTTCTTTGATTTCTGCTACAGTTAAATCCTTTACCCATCCTTTTGCATTAGTTGTACGATTAATTTTCTCATCATGAATGACCACTAATTGCCCGTCACGTGTTAACTGGACATCTAGTTCAATCCCATCTGCCTCTATATCAATGGCTTCTTGAAACGCCGGTAAGGTATTTTCCGGATGCGTTCCTTTACTTCCTCTATGTGCAATTACTTTTATCATCTTATCACTTCCATTCACTTCCAATTTTACCATTTTAAAATGAAATTAATAGACGTTGTATGCCTTATCACTAGATTTTTATTATAAAATGCGTATAATAAAGGTATAAATTCAGATAAGGACGTGAGGTACTATGAAGAAATTTTCAAAAGGATTTTTAGTAGGAACTGCAACCACTTTAGCCGCTTTAACAGGTGTGGCTTTAGGCGTTAAAAAAGTTCTAATTGAACCAATCGAAGAAAAAGAAGAATTAATTGAAGATAACCGTAAAAAAGCAATGAGAAAAAGTAGAGCAAGATAAGTCAATGAAACCAAATGATAACGACTGTTATTGTTTGGTTTTTTATTTATCTTAGAAAGGAGCATTCTCATGACAACCATCGAAGAGATTAAACAACACATTATAACCGACCCTGAAAATAAAGTGTTCACCCAACAAGGATGGCAACCCATCTTTATGGCTTATCCTGAAGCAAAAATTTTAATAATTGGACAAGCGCCCGGTATTAGAACGCAAGAAAAAGGACAAGTGTTTCGTGACAAGAGTGGAGATAGATTACGTCAATGGATGGGAATCAGTGAAGAAACCTTTTATCACTCTAAAAAAATTGCTGTCTTACCAATGGATTTTTATTTCCCTGGAAAAGCAACTCATGGTGATTTGCCACCTAGAAAAAATTTTACTGAAAAATGGCACCCAGCTTTAATTGACTGCATGCCAAACATTGAGTTAACTATTTTGATGGGGACATATGCTCAAAAGTATTATTTAAAAGATAAAGCGAAAAAAAATTTGACTGAAACGGTTTTTGCTTACGAAGATTACTTACCAACTTATTTTCCGATTGTGCATTCCTCCCCACTAAATTTCCGTTGGTTTGCTAAAAATCCTAGTTTTGAAGAAAAGATTGTGCCTAAACTACAACAACTAGTAAAAAAACTATTAAATCAATCATCGTTATAAAAATTTCATAGAAAAGTCATTATTTTATCTCACATTCAGCGCTATACTAAAGCCATACTTATTTAGGAGATGACATTATGTGTACAGCTATCAGTTTTAATGCAAGCCATCATTTTTTTGGAAGAAACCTTGACTTAGATTATACGTTTAATCAAGAAGTTGTGATTACACCAAAAAACTACCCATTTAACTTTAAAAATGGGCAATCAATCACTCAACACTATGCCATGATTGGTATGGCTGTTATTTCTAATGACTATCCTCTATACTTTGATGCAACAAACGACCAAGGATTAAGCGTTGCTGGACTAAACTATCCTAAAAATGCTTATTATGCGCCTTCGACTAACACACCTAACGAGATTGCCTCATTTGAGTTGATCCCTTATCTCTTAACTCAATGTAAAACAGTGGAAGAAGTCAAAACTAAACTAAAAAATGCTATTATAACAAACCAACCCTTTAGTCCAGAGTTTCCTAATTCACCACTACATTGGATGGTTTCTGATAAAGACTCTTCTTTAACCATTGAATCTGATAAAGATGGTCTTCATTTATATAATAATCCAGTCGGTGTTTTAACCAATAATCCCCCTTTTCCTATGCAGTTATTTAATTTGAATAACTACCGTCACTTGTCACCTAAAACTTATGACACGTTGTTTTCTGAAACACTACACTTAGATAGTTACAGTAATGGCATGGGTGGTATGGGACTTCCTGGTGATTTGTCTTCTATGTCACGCTTTGTTAGAGCCTGCTACACAAAAGAAACTTGTTTAACTTTTCAATGCGTTCCAAAAGACATCAACCAATTTTTTCACATTTTAGGTTCTGTCGAACAAACAAAAGGACTATGTGATGTGGGAGAGGAACATTATGAATACACTATCTACTCCTCTTGTTGTGATACAACAACGGGAAGTTACTATTATAAAACATATGATAATAGTCAACTAAACGTGGTTCATTTAGCCAACGAATCACTTGATACACAAACCCTCTTATCTTATCCTTTAGTCACAGAGACTTCTGTTCATCACGTCAACTAAAAAAAGATGCCGGAATTTTTTCCGACATCTTTTTTTTAATTATTTTTTCTTTGTCTTACCTGTCCAATTCATATAGCCACCCTTTAAGATGTAGATATCTTTGTATCCTTCTTTTTTAAGCAAACCAGCCATATAAATTGCCATACCAGTACGATTGTCATATAAATACACAGGAGCATCTTTACGAATAGCCAATAAATATTCTTTATGAGCTCTAGCAATTGTGTAAGGAACACTTCTTGCTCCTAAAATGTGTCCACGATTGTAATCTTCTTTTTCTCTTACATCAATCACTTGAGCTGTTCTCATCGTTTCTTGAAACTTGTCTTGTTCAATCCACTCAGCTGCTCTCTTTCGTTTAATAAAAAAGAATAATTTATATAAACCATAACCAATAATAACAATAAGTAATATAATATTTAACGTTGCAAAAAAACTCACAGGGCATTTACCTTTCTTTATTTAATTATTTTTCTTCTTTAAATTTTAACGCAAGAGATGCTGCACCAATCACACCAGCTGAATTTCCCAACTCTGCTAATTTTATTGAAGTACTTTTTGTGACTTGTGGGAATGTAAACTCTTCAAAATAATCTCGAACTTTTTCTAATAAGAAATCTCCAGCAGCTGATACACCACCACCAATGACAATCTCTTGTGGGTTAAGCATATTTCCAATGTTACCGCATGCTAAACCTAGATAGAAGCACACTTTATCCACAACTAATAAGGCAAAATGATCATTATCTTTAGCTAAGTCAAATACATCTTTACTTGTCACTTCTTGTCCATCATCAATCATTGCTTTTAATTTTGAATCACCAGAATATTCTTCACTTAACTCTCTGGCTAAACGAACCACACCTGTAGCTGATGCCACTGTTTCAAGGCATCCTTTTTTTCCACACGTGCAATCAAAACCTGTTGGATCTACTGTTAAATGCCCAATTTCTCCTGCTGCCCCTGCTACGCCATGTAATAATTGCCCTTCTGCGATAATCCCGCCACCAACACCTGTTCCAAGTGTAATGAATGCCACATCAGGTGCATTGTTTCCAGCACCTTTCCATCGTTCACCAAGTGCTGCAACGTTTGCATCATTGTCTAAATCAAACGGAATACCAAATGTTTCTTCCATTGGTTTTTTTATTTCTTGAAGCGTTGACCAGTTTAAATTATAGGCGCCAATTACCGTTCCTTTTTCTTTATCGACTGTTCCTGGTGTTCCCATACCAATTCCGATAAAATCAGATGCTGTCATGTCATATAAATTTAGTCTGTGTTTGATGGACTCAATAATATTTGGAACAATATGAGTACCCTCATCTTCAATATTTGTTTCCACACTCCATCGTTGTTGGATGTCACCATCTTCAGTTAAAATCGCTAATTTTGCTGTTGTTCCACCCAAATCAATTCCAATTAATTTATTTTTCATTATTGTCCCTCCTGATAATCTTCTTCAAGATGATGTTCATGTTTTAAAACAAGCATCGCTTTTACGTATTCTTGTTTATCAATTAATCCGGCTTCTTCAAGTTGTTTTAATTCAATCATCATTAATTCAATATCCCATAATCTATTTCCAACATAAATAAAGATACCAAATCGTTTAAATAACTGTTGTACATCATACATTGTTCTCAATTTTCACTACCGACCTTATTATACAGATAAGTACCAGATATTCCTAGTCTCGTCTGAATTTATTTTTTATTTTATCTACTAAATCCTTTATAAAAACATCCTACTAACAATACGACGAAGAAGACAAGTGCTATCACACGCTTTTTCCAATCAATGTTTTCATTAAAACCTAATCGATTAGACGGTACGCCAACTATCATCATCACAAGTAAACCACCTAATGCACCGCCAAAATGCCCCATAATATCCACACCTGAATCAAATAAATTCATAACTAAATTCATGAGTATAAGAAGAGTCATATTGCGTGACATGTATTTAATACCAGGATGATGTTTATAAATCTGACCTAGAATAATAAATGCCGCAAAAATTCCAAAAAGCGACGTACTCGCTCCTGCTGAAATAGAATTAGACGAACCAAAGGCAAAACTCCATAAGTTACCAAAAATTCCACTTAACATATAAACAAGGAAAAATCGAGTGTGACCAATTAAAGGCTCTAAAATACGACCTACAAAATATAGTCCCAACGAATTTAATAATAAATGGAAAAAACCAATGTGGACAAAAATAGGCGTCACAAGTCGCCAAAACTCACCATCTAAAATAATGGCTGCATGAGTCATTGCACCAAATTGATATAATATTCCCACATCTTCTGATCCAGAATAAATCCCTTGTTTTATACCAACAAGTTCCATCAAAATAAATACCACAATTTGAATGGCTAAAAATGTATAAGTAAAGTATGGGCCTCTCTTGAAACGCATCCAATAACTTGTATTATATTCCCTCATAAAGTTCCCCCTTACGTGCACAAATTAATGCATCAACTAACTTATCATGTTCTTCTATTTCTAATTCTTCTAATAACTGTTCATCAAAAACCAAACTAATGGTATGACCTTTAAAATCAGTTAAATATCGGTCATAAAATCCTCCACCGTAACCAATACGTTTGCCCTCTTGCGTGAACCCGACTCCTGGAACAATCATCAAATCAATTGATTTTTTATCATAAAATTGACTATCAATTGGCTCATACACGCCAAATGGTGTTAATTCTAACGCAACGTCATCATGATAGGCGTAAAAATCCATCTCACCACGCTTTTTTGTTTTAGGAATAACAATCGTTTTCCCTTCTAAAAAAGCTTGATTCATCAATTTTGTTGTATTAAATTCATGCGTCATTGGGTAAGTCGTAGCAATCACATTTGCTTGTCTCCATTGATTTGTTTCATATAAACGAGACAGCATGTCTTCTTCCAAAGCGTGTTTTTTATTTTCTTGTGTTGCTAGATGCTTTAATTTAGCCAATATCCCTTGTCTAATCACTTGTTTCATCTCAACACCCCCTTAAACAATATACCAAAATATTATAACACAAGTTATTTGTAAACTTTATCTAAATAGTCTATTAAAAATATTTTGATGTAAACATTATAATTTTTTAAAAATTTTCAGCAAGACATCAAGACTCTCGTTCAATTCTTTCATATCTTTTTGAGTTAAACGACGAGACAAGTCCTCTTTTAAATCTGTGGTATCAAATGGATTTTTTTGCAAATACATTCTACCTTTTTCTGTAATTGAAACATGCGTAACACGCTTATCTTGTTGGCTCACTACTTTTTCAACAAATCCATGTTCGAGTAATTGATTAATAATGCGTGTGGTTTGTTGTTTACCAAAATAAAAATCCGTCGCTATTTCTTTCATCGTAAGAGAGTTGACTTTTGTGAGTCCTAATAAACAATAATAACTTTCATACGTAATATTCAGTTCATTTTTTTGTTTGATTCGTCTTTCCACATTAAAATGCCAATATGGTAATAATTTTAATAATTTATTTGAAATGTCATCCATTTTTCATCCTCCTAAATTGACTTTTTTATCCTCTTCATGATACCTTATTAGTACATATTTGTGTACTAATAAAATGGAGATGATTGACTCATGCTAACTAAACTAATCACACATATACAAAAAAACTTTCGTAACAATCTGATTGATTATACGAGTAATTTACTTTTTATCTTACTATTTACACTGATTTTCGGTAAAGAAAATCTTCTTCCCATTGTCGCTTTAAGTGTTGGATTTTTAATGTTTCCTAAAATTAATTTTGGTGTAAAAAATAACGTACTTACACTCACTAACTTATTACTCTTTCCTTTAGGTGGGATTGTATCCCAATTACCACACGATAGACCACTTGGTTTATTTTTTGTTTATGCTGGGTTTACTTTTCTGATTTTATTATTAACTGCTGAACCAATTGTTTTTCAGTATTCAATCCCTTATTTAATTAATTTTTTATTCTGTCAAGCAACACCTGTAGATTCATCAAATGCACTAAACCGAATCATTTGTTTATTTTTAGGAAGTATTGTACTAAGTGTATTAGCTGCTAAATCAACTAAAAAACAACCTTTAAGCAACTCACAACTCACACTAAAAGAACAAATAACTCGCTCGCTAACACACCCTTTTTATTTGTTCAAGATGACGTTAAGTGTCTCAATAGCGATGACAATTGCTATTTTACTCCATGCACCTAAGCCACTTTGGATTAGCATTGTGGCTATGTCACTGACTGAAATTCATTTTAGTGAAACTGTAAAAAAAACACGCGAACGCATTATTGGAACAACGTTTGGCGTGATAGTATTTTATTTATTTTTAGTCAAATTAATTCCAACACCTTATGCCATTGTATTTATTTTAACAGTAGGATTCATCAGTTACTTTTTAGTTGACTATCAACACAAAACGATTGTCAATTCGATTGCTGCCATGAATGCTGCACTCGTTATTTTCCCAAGTGGTATCTCGATCGCTAACCGATTTATCGGATTATTTATTGGGATCGTAATTGCTATGATAGTCGCGATGATAGGTTACATGCTTCAAAAACTAATCGTAAGATAGAGAAAAGCTACAGTCATTATCAAAATGGCGTAGCTTTTTTAGTTTATTTACTCTTCTCTTTTCTCATTTGCTTACTTCTAAGTTGACCACATGCCGCATCAATATCAGAGCCAAACTCTTGTCTGACCACACAATTAATTCCATTTTTCTTTAAAATATCATAGAAAGCTAATGTATCTTTTTTCGTACTTCGTTGATATAAATCATGTTCTTCTACCGTATTATATGGAATCAAATTCACATATGTTAGCTTTTTCTTGTCTTTTAACAAATCAGCCAGTTGTTGAGCATGCTCTGGTGTGTCATTAACCCCTTGAAGCATAATGTATTCAAACGTGATACGGCGATTGGTTTCTTTTAAGTAATAATCTACTGCATCCATTAAACGCTCTAATGGATATGCTCGATTAATTCTCATAATAGATGTACGTGTGTCATTATTTGGCGCATGAAGTGAGATAGCCAAATTAACTTGTAAACCATTTGTCGCAAACTCTTTGATTTTTGGTACAAGACCACTCGTTGAAACGGTCATATGTCTTGCTCCTATTTGTAACCCTTTTGGATCGTTCATAATATGCAAGAAATTCATGACATTGTTATAATTATCAAACGGCTCGCCAATTCCCATCACCACAATATGACTCACTCTTTCGCCTTGTCCTTGTTTGTCTAGGTAATGCTGCACTTTCATAATTTGAGCGACAATTTCACCTGTTGTTAAGTTACGTTGTTTTTTTAGTAACCCACTCGCACAAAACGTACAACCGATGTTGCACCCAATTTGTGTTGTCACACAGACAGACAAACCATATGCTTGACGCATTAACACTGTTTCAATCATATGATGGTCTGGTAACTCAAATAAATATTTTATCGTTCCATCTTGACCTTCTTGAACGACTACCTCTTTTAAAGGATCTAATACAAAATGTTCTTTTAATAATTCAATTGTTTGTTTTGATAGATTACTCATCTCAGAAAAATCCGTCACTCGTTTTTCATATAACCATTGCCACACTTGGGCTGCTCTAAATTTCTTTTCACCATTTTTCACAAACCATTCAACAAGTTGAGGTTGTGTAAAATCATAGATTGATGGTTTCATTATTTATTCCTCTTTTCTACTTTGTACACTTAATCACTATATAGGATTTAAGTCTAATTTGCAATGACAAACTCACTATCCATGCACAACAAAAAAAGCAAAAGAACGAGTTGTTCTCTTGCTTTTACTTTATTGATTTATCGCATGTAATACTTGTTTACTTAATTGTTCTAATCTATCTGATAATTCTTGAGCCGTTTCTTGTGAATACACAATCGTTTCAACTGGTGTTGACACAAAATCAAGTAATTTTACAGCTTGCCATGTATCTCCTTGCTTTTCAATCGTGATTTGTGGGTGCACACTGGTCGCCCCACACGCATCCGCCACTAAAAAAGCAACCTCATAAGTAGTCTCATCTAATTTTCTTAAACGATAATACCCATCATGAATAAACTGTTTGTCTGCTGATAAATGTTGTGTCAACAGATCCAATTCTTCTTGTGTCATACTCACACGTCCCCTTTATTAGCCTTGATTAATTAGTAAAGTTATCGAAATAGCCTTGAATAAAGACAATCGGTGTTCCTTTGTCTCCACTACCTGACGTTAAATCTGATAATGAACCGATTAAGTCAGTTAATTTTCTAGGTGTTGTTCCTTGTGCTTCCATTAATCCTGTTAAATCATCTGCTTTTGAATCAATGTGTTTTTTGATTGCTTCTTCAAGTTGAGCTCCACGTAAATCAGAGAAATTGTTATCAGCAAGATATTTTAACTTCACTTCATTTGGTGTGCCTTCTAAACCTGATGTGTATGCAGGAGATACAACTGGGTCAGCCAATTCCCAAATTTTTCCAACTGGATCTTTAAACGCGCCATCACCATAAACCATGACTTCCACTTGTTTACCAGTCAACTCTTTTAGTTTACGTTGGATATTATCCACTGTTTCTTGCGAGTTTCTTGGGAATAATTTCACACCATCGTCTGTCGATTTGTTTGAACCAAGCAAACCGTATTGCTCGTTAAAGCCACTTCCGTCAACTGATTTAGATAAGACATCATCCAATGTGTACACTTTTTCCGCACCATTTTGTTCTAAGATGCGTTTTGTACGGTAACGTGTGTGAATATCACATGTTAAGATATTTTTTGTATAAGATAAAATCGTTTTAGGTTTTTGAGAGAAAATGACTTCACACTCAGCACCTTCTGCTGCGATTAATTCTTTATAGTATTCAATATAGTCAACACCTGTAAAGGTATGTTTTTGATAACCAAATAGCTCTCTAAATTCTGTTTCAGTTAACGTATCTGTCCAAGGATTCACTCCTTTTTCATCTAATGCGTCAAGTGAAATCAAATGATTTCCCACTTCATCTGATGGATAACTTAACATTAGGACAATTTTTTTGCTTCCTCTAGCAATACCACGTAAACAGTTTGAAAAACGATTACGGCTAAAGATTGGGAAGATAACCCCAACTGTCTCATCATTAAATTTTTGACGAATATCTTCTGCAATTTGATCAATCGATGCATAATTTCCTTGAGCTCTAGCAACAATCGATTCTGTTACAGCAACGATATCTTTGTCTTGAATTGAGAAGTTTCCTTCTTTAGATGCTTCAATGACACTGTCAATAACGATTGATTCTAAATCATCACCTTCATTAATAATTGGACAACGTAATCCCCTTGATACAGTTCCAATGATTCTTGACATAATTTTACTCTCCCTCATGAATACAACTCATTTTTAATTTAGTTCCATAAGTACTATACAGTGTTTTAAGCGACAAGTAAAATCTAGACGCTAAAAATATTAAAAAAAGATGATTAAATATCGCATCTAATCATCTTTTTGATTTAATTAATTAATTCATTTGCTAACACAAAGGTATAGCCTTGACTTTTCAAATACTTAATGACATTTTCCAAACTGTCCGCTGAATCTTGATGAATGTCATGCATTAACACAATACTATGAGGTTGTAATTCTTTTTTAACTTCCCCTAGAATAGCTGTGGGATTATGTGTTTTCCAATCTAGTGTATCAATATTCCACAAAGCAATGGACATATTTGATTCAACTTTTGTCACACGATCATTATACGCCCCATATGGTGGACGAAGAAGCGTTGGTTTTTCACCTGTTAGTTTTTCTATTTTTTGGTTGGTTGAATCAATTTCTTGCTTGATACTTGCTTCATCTAATTTTGTTAAGTCTTTGTGGTCATAAGTATGATTTCCAATTTCATGACCAGCATCGTGAATTTTTTTCACCACATCAGGATAAGTATCAACCATTGAACCTAACATAAAGAAAGTAGCCTTAATATCGTATTTTTTTAACGTATCTAATATTTGCAACGAACTGGTATTGTTTGGTCCATCATCAAACGTTAACGCCACTTTTTTATCATCATTTAAAAGAGTTGGATCATTTTTAATAACCTCTTGTTCTAGAAGAGACAACTGACTAGCATACGTTTTTTTGAGTTTATCATTTTTTAACTCGCTAACTGCTTTATCTAACTTTTTATATTCATCAGATGACGGAACAGTTTTAATCTTATCTTTTTGAATATAAGTTGCCATTTCTTTATCAAGGGTTGCTAACGTTTGATTTTGAGTCGTCACTTCTTTCAGTCCTTCTTCAAGAGCTGACTTTTGCTCACCTTTTGGTAAAGCACTCACTTGTGATGTTAAATCATCCTGTAGAGTAGAAGAAACGCTTTTTGTAATGGCTAGATTTTTAACCAATGTATTTTTGCTAAAGGGCGTTGTACCAAAAATATCCCTCATCTCTTGAGAGACTTTTATTTTATTTTGAACCAATTGAATCACTTTTGAATCTTTTTGCAATTCAGTTAACAACTGACCTTTTTGATGCTTTACTTTTCCAGAGATATTAGAAATCTCATCCACTTTTTTGATACTTGTTTCAACCTGTTCTTGCGCTTTATTGGATGTGGTTAATAAATCTTTGCTAGTAACATAGTTTTCTAACGTACTATGATTAAGTGAATTTAAGGACTCCTCAATCATATTTTTTTCACTTGTCACACTAGCCAATGTTTGTGATGCTTTTTTATCTAACGTCATACGTCGAACTAAAAAAACGACCTCTACAACCAAAATAAGTAATAAAAAAATTAATATAAATTGCTTTTTTCTCTTTTCAACCAATTTTAAAATCTACACCTTTCTAAATATACAAGTTCTATTCTAACAGTAATTCTAAAAATTGTTTATTATTTTCCTGACTTTATTACAACAAAATACGTGGGTTTACTTTATTTTATCAAAATTACATAACATTTTATTGTTTTTTGTTCATTTTTTTAAATACTACCACTTTTCATTTTTTAATATTAATGATCAATTAACCAATTAAACAGTTATGTTTCTGATTAACATAACATGAATCACCTAACTACAAATACAAATGAGAACACTTTTTTTAAAATAACTATGATAGAATAATGAGGCATAAACTATCATTAGTAGGGGGAATTTATAATGGACATTCAAGATTATATGAAAGGATTTATCGATACTTTTTATGACAATATACATACCATCCAACAAGGAAAACCAATCGACATTATTCCAGAAAAAACAATCAAACAATTACAAACTTTAGACTTTACTGAAGAAGGACGAGACCTATCTAGTTTACTCACAACTTTAGAAGAAAGTATCTATCCTTTTAGAAATGTTAGTGAACATAAACGAAATTTTGCATTCATACCTGCTCCCGTTATGGATATTTCCAAATTAGGGGATTTAATGGAATCATTTTATAATCCTAATGCGGCTGGTTTTTATTCTAGCTCTGGAACAGCTGTCATCGAAGAAGAAATGATGGCTTATTTATGTGAAAAAGCTGGATATGATCCAAAAAAAGCAAGTGGGACTTTCCTATCAGGTGGCTCAATGGCAAATTTAAATGCCACCATAGCTGCCAGAGACAAATATTTATCATTAGATGACATCACAAGAGGTGTGGTTTATATTTCTGATCAGGCACATCATAGTGTTCATAAAGCACTTCACGCGATTGGCATTCCAGATGAAAGAATTCGCCGTGTAAAAACAGATGAGCAATTAAAAATTGACCCAACAGCACTACAAGAAACAATCAAAACGGATAAAAAGAATGCGTTACGTCCTTTTATCGTGATTGCAACAGCCGGAACAACAAATGCAGGGGTGATTGATCCATTACCTGAATTGGCTAAAATTTGTAAAGAAGAAGATATATGGTTGCATGTGGACGGAGCGTTTGGCGCATCGGTGTTATTATCATCAAGCCACACTCACCTACTTAAAGGGATTGAACAGGCTGATAGTATCACGTGGGATGCACATAAATGGCTCTTCCAAAGTTACTCTTGTGCGATGTTACTGGTAAAAGATAAAGCCGATTTATTGCGAAGTTTTAGTGAAACGCCTGAGTATTTAGAAGATGCTTCTGAAAACGAGCACATCAACACATGGGATTTAGGACTTGATTTGTCTCGTCCAGCTCGTGGCGTGAAGTTATGGTTATCCATACAAGCACTTGGAACGAAAAAATTAGGTGACACGATTGATTACGGAATCAAATTAGCTGAATACACTGAGTCCGTCGTGCGAAACACACCAAAATTAGAGATTATCACACCTGCTCAAACAGCGATTCTGAACTTTAGATATCAACGTGAAGGTTTAAGTGAAGAAGAATTAAATTCGTTCAATACAGCCCTCTCAAATATGATTTCTAATCAAGGGTTTGCTCAAATTTTGACAACAAAACTTCAAGGGAAAACGGTATTACGTATGTGTACCATCTCGCCTGAAACGACACAAGAAGACATCGATAAAACAATCGAACACATTTCTTCTTGTATAGAAAAATTAGAAACTAACTAAAAAATAAGCCGAACACGAAAACTTAAATCGTCGTGTCCGGCTTTTATTATTCAATTGATAAGAGTTGTAGATGATTGACCCCTGTTAATTTTTCCAATTCAACTAAGAGTTCATTCACTGACACTGATAGTTCTTTAATATCAATTCCCATCACAACGGTTGCTGTATCTTGAATGGGAATATTTTGATTAATGGTTAACACATTTCCACCTAACTCTGACAAACGATTTAACACAGAAGACAACAAGCCTTTTTTATCTGTTAGATTAAATGAAATCAATGTTTTTCTAATTTGTGCTGTTTTATCAGCCACAAAGACATGGTCTTTATATTTATAAAAGGCACTCCTTGAAAGGCCTACTTCATTAACCACTTCACTAATATTTTTATAATCTCCTGAGTTAAGTAATTTTTTTGCCTCAATAACCTTTGAAAAAACTTCAGGTAAGACAGCTTGATTAACAATTAGATAGTTCTGTGACATACGTTTGCTCCTTTATAGTCCACTGATAAATCAAGAGCTCTCCAATGATGTTTCAGCGACTTCAAAGAATCATTTAACGCCTCCATGTTGACTGACTGATTATAGACTCCCATCAGCGTTGACCCACTTCCTGAGATATAAAACCCTTTTGCTCCTGATTTTTTAGCGATATTTTCTACTATATCATATTCGTCAATTAATTTTTTTCGATACGGCTGATGAATGCCATCATCTAAAAATTGATCTAAATTAGCCGCATCTCCTGTTTTTAATGCGTCTAATAAAAACAATAATTTTGCTTGATTGGCTATCACCGTTTTTAGCGGATAACTTTCAGGTAACACTCCACGTGCGACTGATGTTTCCAACGTAAAATCGGGAACAAACGCCACAAATTGATATGACTCATCAACTGGATAATGTTGGAAAAAAATGTCGTCACCCATTTGATAAGAGGCACTTAATCCACCTAGTAAAGCAGGCACGACATTATCAGGATGCCCTTCAATTTGAGTACAATACTGCACCAACTCATCTTGACTTAAATGAAGCTGATGCAACTCATTGGCTGCTAACACACCTGACACGATACATACTGCACTACTACCCAAACCACGTGCAAACGGAATATCACTATCAATCTGTAATTTAATTGGTGTCACAGCCCTTTTTAGATTATCTAGCACATATTTGTATGACTGATAAATTAAATTATCTTCTGTCTGAAACTCCACAGGACACCCTGTAATCTCCAACTTGTCTGATAATTCAACCTCACACTCACCATAAAACGTCACAGCTAAACCTAATGTGTCAAACCCAACACCGACATTGGCAGATGTTGCCGGAACTTTAATACACACCATTATTACTCACCTACCTGTTTAATAATAATATCTTTCATTTCATCAATATCAATCACTTGATTATGTAAAATTGGTGCATGTTTCAAGTCTTTCAACTGACTTGGTGCATAGACGTTTGTTTTTTCTTCTAACTCATCAATTAATTTAAACTCATCTTGCGCGCTATCAATCGCAAGGTCTGGAATATCTTTGCTCACTTCTTGGACAAATTTATATGGAGAAGCTGTTGATAAAATCACGGTTTTTTCTTTCTTTTCAGGGCTATTTTCTAATACGTAAGACGCCACCGCTGTATGCGGATCAAGTAAATAACCTTTTTCGTTATACACTTTGTCAATTTGCTCAGCCACTTGTTTATCCGTTGCATAGCCAGTACCGAATGTTTCTTGAATGGTTTTTAATAATTCATCAGAAATCTTGAATTTTCCTGTTGTTTTTAATTGAGTCATCAAGTCAGCCACATAACCAGCATCTCCCCCACTTAAATGGAACAACATTCTTTCTAAGTTTGATGAAATTAAAATATCCATACTTGGTGAGCTCGTCTTTTTAAACTCACGATTGGTGTCATACTCCCCTGTTTTTAAGAAATCATATAATACGTTATTTTCGTTTGAGGCACAAATGAGTTTATTGATTGGTAGCCCCATTTGTTGTGCGTAATATCCGGCTAAAATATTACCAAAGTTTCCTGTTGGCACAATGTAGTCGATCTTTTCACCAAGTTTTATCTCGTCCATATTAACAAGTTCTGCGTATGACGCAAAGTAGTAAACTACTTGCGGAATCAATCGTCCAATATTAACTGAGTTCGCACTTGAAAACTCAATGTGATGGTCTTTTAATAATGCCACTAATTCTTCATCATGGAATAAACGTTTCACATTACTCTGTGCATCATCAAAGTTTCCATTAATTGATACAACTGACACGTTTCCTCCGTCTTGTGTTTGCATTTGTTTTTCTTGAATGGTTGATACCCCATTATTTGGATAATACACAATCATATCAACTAATGGGTCATTTTTAAATCCTTCTAAAGCCGCTTTACCAGTGTCACCACTTGTGGCTGTTAAAATTAATCGTTTGTTCGTATTATGTTGTGTTTTTGCGGATAAGTTTACTAGTTTTGGTAGCAGTGATAAGGCAACATCCTTAAATGAACACGTTGACCCGTGGAATAATTCTAAAACATAATCATCGCCTACTTTTTTTAGTGGCGTGATTTTTTCATCACTAAATGTGTTTGTATAAGCCTCTTTCACACATTTTTTGATGTCATTTTCTGAAAACTCATTGAAAAACTGATTGATAACCAGTGAGGCAATCTCTTGGTAGTCCTTATCTAAAACAGTCGATACATCTAAATTCACATCATCTAAGTTAGGCAAGACAAACAATCCTCCATCAGGACTTAACCCTGATAAAATCGCTTGACTAGCAGAAAATTGAATCGTTTTATTTCTTGTACTTTGATATTTTTTTTCCATCATAACACTCCTTGTCTTTCATTTTAGTCTATGATACAATGTTCACCATATAAAAACAAGTGTATTTTATAGGAGGACTTATTATGAAAATCGCCATACTTGGTTATGGGACTGTTGGTTCAGGTGTGTATGAAATTTTACAGAAAAAAAATTTAGCAAAAGCAATTAGTGTAAAAAAGATATGGTCACGACCCAAAAAAAACATCGATATTCCTAATTTTTGTCCAGATATCGATGACATTATAAACGATAAAGAAATCGAATTAGTCGTTGAAGTCTTAGGTGGTATTGATGTCCCCTTTGATTTAATTTCCCGTATGTTAAAGAGTAAAAAACATGTCGTTACTGCAAATAAAGCAGTCATTGCTAGACATTATGATGAACTAACTAATTTAGCAAAAGAAAATGGTGTGTCCTTAAACTTTGAAGCAAGTGTTGGTGGTGGGATTCCATGGATCAAAAACGTGGAGTTAGCTTCAAGAATTGATGCTATTTCAAAATGTTATGGTATTTTAAATGGTACATCAAACTTTATCTTAGATACCATGTTAAAAGAAAATGAAGATTTTGGAGATGTGTTAAAAGAAGCCCAAGATTTAGGTTACGCAGAAGCTGACCCAAGTGCGGATATTGATGGCTTTGATGTCTTAAATAAATTAATTATTTCTGCTAGAAAAGCATTCAATAAAAAGCTCGATCCAGATGATTTCTTTGTTCACTCAATGAAACACATCACAAAAGACGATATTCATTACTTCAAACAAAAAGGCCATATTGTAAAATACATTGGTGAAATTACGCATGACGAGGGGATTATTTCGTTACATGCTGTTCCGGAAACATTTGTCGAAGCAACGATTCCAAGTAACAATAATATCGCTAGTCTTGAAGGCCAAACAATTGGAACACTAAAATTCTACGGACAAGGCGCTGGAAAATTACCAACAGCTAACGCAGTAATCCAAGATATATTAGATATCTCAAAAAATATGTCGTATCTAGATACTGATAATGACGAAAATAGTGTTATAATTGATACCAAACAAAACCACTATACGTTCATTATCCGAACAAATGAATCAGTTGATGCTAATTTAATTAAAGAAACAGATGGCGACTACCTTATCACTCATCCAATCACTTTATCTGACATCAAAAAGCAAACACAATTAAAAGACGCTCTTATTGTGAGAGTGATTACTCAGGAGGATTGGCATGATTAAAGTAACAAAATTTGGTGGAAGCAGTGTAGCAAACGCGACACAATTTAGAAAAGTTAAGCATATCATTGATAGTGACCCAACAAGAACAGTTGTGGTCACAAGCGCTAGTGGAAAAGAACAATCAGATGATCATAAAATGACTGACTTATTATACTTATGCTATGAACATAAACGATATGGGATGCCTTTTGATGGCTTATTTCAAATGATTCGTGATAAATTAACTAAAATTGAGAGCGAACTTGATTTAACCTCTAATATCTCTGAAGATTTAGACTTTTTATATGCTAAAATGCAAGATTCTATTGATATAGACTATTTAGTCAGTCGTGGTGAATTTTTAACTGCTAAACTCTTAAGTAACTACTTGGGATTTCACTTTATCGATGCTAAAGATATTATTATCTTTAAACCAAATGGGCAAATAGACGAAGAGCGTTCCTGTCAAGCCATCCAACATCATATTAAACGATCAGAAAAAATTGTAGTACCTGGTTTTTATGGGGCTTATCCTGATAAGTCCATTCACTTAATGTCGCGTGGTGGCAGTGATATTACGGGAAGCTTTTTAGCTAGCGCAATGGATGCTGTCTGTTATGAAAACTGGACAGATGTATCTGGTATTCTAAAAGCTGACCCACGTATTGTCAGAGACCCAAAACAAATTGAAACCATTACCTATGAAGAATTACGTGAATTAGCTTATATGGGAGCAAATGTTATCCATGAAGAAGCGGTTAATCCTGTTAGAGAAAAAGGAATTCCTATTCATATTTTAAATACCAATGATCCTGATAATCATGGGACAGTCATTACAGCTAAAGACGAACAAGAAAAGCGTCAAGCAATCACTGGTATTACAGGTAAAAAGGATTTTTCCATTATCACAGTAGTGAAATCCCATATGTCCAATGACTTTGGTACCATCAGAAAAGCATTAGAATGCATGGAAAAATACCGTATCATTGTTGAACATATTCCAACTGGCGTAGACTCTTTCTCACTAGTTGTTGATTCTGAGCAATTAAAACCTTTTTATTATGAAGTCATCTCTGATTTAAAAGCCATCACACAAGCAGATAAAGTAACCGTGATTCATGATATTGCCTTAATCGCCATTATCTCTCGTTTTATGAAAAATAAAACAGGTATGAGTGGTCGCTTGTTTAGTGCACTTGGAAAACAACACATTAATATCTCACTCATCTCACAAACAAGTGATGAGTTGACCATTATTATTGGGGTTAAAAATGAAGATTACAATACAACCATTCAAACAATTTACTACGAATTCGAAGGAGACGATAGTTTATGAGTCAATTAACAGTCGCTATTTTAGGCGCTACAGGTGAAGTTGGAAAAGAGATGTTAAATTCTTTATTAGAACGCAACATCCCGATTAAAGAATTGAAATTATTTGCTTCTAAAAGAAGTGCTGGTCAAACCAAGATGTTTGGTGACAAGGAATTAGCCATTGAAACCCTTACAACAGATTGTTTTGAAGGCATTGATGTGGTGCTATGTGCCTTAGATGATGACATTGCACGCATTTATTTACCAGAAGCTAAAAAACAAGGCTGTTTAATTATTGATAATTCAAGTATTTATCGACTAGATGAAAATGTCCCATTAGTTGTACCAGAAGTGAATCCTGATGATATTTTTAATCATCAAGGAATTATCGCCAACCCTAACTGTTCAACCATTATCGCACTTGTCGCGATTGCACAATTGCATAAAAAAGCAACCATCAACTCAATGATTGTCTCAACTTATCAAGCTGTGTCTGGTGCAGGTAAGCAAGGAATCGAAGAATTAGAAACTCAAGTAGCTGACTTAGCAGAGGGAAAAGACGTTACACCTCATGTTTTTCCTTACCAAATTGCCTATAATGTGATTCCTCAAATTGGTGGTTTTAATGACGAAGGGCACTCAAGTGAAGAAATGAAATTACAAAATGAAGGACGTAAAATTTTGCATCATCCTGACCTTGATGTAACGTGTACCTGTGTTCGTGTGCCTGTTATTCGCTCTCACTCTGAAGCCATTACTCTCTTTTTAGATAAAGACTTATCTGTTGAAGAAGCACGACAAATTGTGAGTGAAACAGACGGTGTTAAATTAGTCGATGATTTAGACAATCAAGGATACCCAATGCCGTTAGATACATCGAATCAAGATTTAGTCTACGTTGGACGAATTCGTAAAAATAAAATAGGAAACCAATCTGTTTTAACATTATGGTGTTGTGGTGACCAAGTAAGAAAAGGAGCAGCAACCAATGCTGTTCAAATTTTAGAGTATTATATTAAAAATAAATAGCAAAAAAGCTTAGAAACCAATCAGTTGATTTCTAAGCTTTTTCTTTTTTATTTATGTTCACTTATCCAAGGTGCGACTGCATCAAGCGCTGATTGTAACCCTTCTGGATTTTTACCACCAGCTTGAGCCATGTCAGGGCGACCACCACCGCCACCACCAACAAGTGGCGCGATTGCTTTGATTAAATCACCTGATTTCAATCCTTGCTCATTCATCTCTTTTGTCATACTTACCAGTAAGTTAACTTTCTCACCTTGAACTAACCCTAAAACTAAAATATCAGATAGTGATTTTTGTTTCCATTGGTCAGCTAATTGACGTAATTGATTCATGTCTTTAACCGCTACTTTAGATGCAATATAAGTCACGCCATCCACTTCTTTGATGTCTTTAAACACATCTTCTGCTTCAGCGTTAGCTAATTTTGCACTTAATTGTTCTACTTCTTTTTGTGCTTGTTTTAATTGTTCTTGTAATTGTTCCACACGTTGAACAGTATCTTTTAGTTGAGGTGCTTTAACAAATTTAGATACTTGACGGAGTAATCCTTCTTCTTCTCTAAAGGCCTCATACGCTTCTTTACTTGTCACAGCTTCGATACGTCGAACACCTGCTCCAATTCCTGATTCAGAAACAATTTTGAAAACCCCAATATCAGAAGTGTTGCTTACATGTACCCCACCACATAATTCAATAGAGTAACCATCAACATTTACCACACGAACATTTTTACCATATTTTTCACCAAACAGTGCCATTGCACCCATTTCTTTTGCTGAATCAATGTCTGTTTCAACTGTGACAACTGGTAAGTGAGCCCAAATTTTTTCATTTACGATTTCTTCCATTTGTTTTAACTCTTCAGGTGTCACTTGTTCAAAATGAGTAAAGTCAAAACGTAAATAACCTGGTGCTACAAGTGACCCTGCTTGATTAGCATGCTCTCCTAATACATCTTTTAACGCACGATGTAATAAGTGAGTGGCTGTATGATTTTTTGTGATGCGTTGACGTAACTCTTTATCAATGACTAATTGATAAAGAGCATCTGTTTTTAATTCACCAAACACTTCTACTTGGTGTAGTGATTGACCATTTGGTGCTTTTTTAACGTTCACCACATTGGCAACTAAATCACCTGATGCATTGTAAATTGAACCCTTATCAGCCACTTGCCCACCCATTTCTGCATAGAAAGGTGTTTGACCAAAAATTAATTGTGCATTGCCTTTAGTTGTCGCATCTTTAATTTCATCATCTTGAATAATTACCATTAATTTAGCATCTACAGTGTCTTCTGTGTATCCCACAAATTCACTAACGACTTTGATGTCAGTTAATAGAGAAGATTGAACAGACATTGACTCTTCTTTCGAACGAGCTGCACGAGCACGATCTCTTTGAGCCGTCATTTCTATTTCAAAACCTTCGTGATCCACACTTAACCCTTCATCTTGAGCCATCTCTTCGGTCAACTCAACGGGGAATCCATACGTATCATATAATTTAAAGATATCTTTACCAGATAAGACTGTTTGGTTAGATGCTTTCAGATCTTTAATTAACTCACTAATAATTGATAGACCATCATTAATTGTCTCGTGGAATCTTTCTTCCTCAGTTTTAATCACTTTTTGGATAAAGTCTTGTTTTTCAACAATTTCTGGGTAATAGCTCTCCATAATTTGTCCAACGACAGGCACTAAATCCACTAAGAAGGCTTTATCAATTCCTAATTTTTTACCATGCATCACCGCACGACGAATTAAACGACGTAACACATAGCCACGCCCTTCATTTGATGGCAAAGCCCCATCGCCAATTGCAAATGATACCGCACGAATATGGTCAGCAATGACTTTGAAAGACGTATCTGTTGCACTATCTTTACCATATTCTTTGCCATCAGACATTTTTTGAGTTGCTTCAATGATTGGAATAAATAAATCTGTTTCAAAGTTTGTTTTAGCATCTTGGAAAATAGATACCATACGTTCTAATCCCATACCCGTATCAATGTTTTTATGTGGCAATGGTAAATACTCATTGTTTTCAGTATGATTAAATTCTGAGAATACTAAGTTCCAAATTTCTAAATAGCGTTCATTTTCGCCACCTGGGTAATTTTCTGGGTCATCTTCTGCCACATCATTGTATTTTTGTCCTCTATCAAAAAATATTTCAGAGTTTGGACCACATGGACCAGCTCCAATATCCCAGAAGTTTTCTTCTAATTTAACAATAGACTCTTTTGGTAAGCCAACTTCTTCATGCCAAATACGAAATGCTTCTTCATCATCAGGATGAACCGTCACATATAATTTATCTTTATCCAAACCAAACCATTTTTCACCTGTTAATAATTCCCAAGCCCAATGGATCGCTTCGTTTTTAAAGTAGTCTCCTACTGAGAAGTTTCCTAACATCTCAAACATCGTATGATGACGCGCTGTTTTCCCAACGTTTTCAATATCATTAGTACGAATACTTTTTTGAGCATTAGTAATTCTTGGATTTTCAGGTACAACAGACCCATCAAAATATTTTTTTAATGTCGCCACACCAGAGTTAATCCATAATAATGTTGGATCATCAATTGGGACAAGAGAGGCACTTGGTTCAATTTTATGCCCTTTTGTTTCAAAAAAATCTAAAAATAATTGTCTAACCTGACTACTTGATAATTGTTTCATTCATATTCCTCCTAAAAATAATAAAAAAGCACCCCTGCAGTCAAGGACGTTTACCGCGGTACCACCTTGATTGCAATGATGCTTTGACAGTCATTACCTCTTTTACTTTCTTAACGCGAAAACACGTGATAGGTTACTATCAAAGTCATAAGGGAGCATTTTTAAATTAGTTGCACTCTTTCACCAAATAAGCACTCTCTGATTCATTTAATCATTTAAAAATATATCCTTAAGTTGCATATAAATTATAATGAAAAAACCTCTACCTGTCAATGCGTCTTAACTATTTTGGAAGATACTTCACCAAAAAGTTTTCGATTGTTTTTTTGTATTCTTCAGGGTGTTTTTTTAACGAATCTGCATGTTTTGCTCCTTCGAAAATAACTAATTCTTTCGGTCCTTTTGTAGCATGATACACTTCATAAACCATTTCTTTAGGAACAAAATCATCTTGATCTCCATGGATAAATAACATTGGTAATCTATTTTTTTCTAATTGTTTGACAGCACTTGCTTCACTAAATGAATACCCAGCACGAAGTTTCGTGTAACCAGAAGCTAGTGGAATCATTGGAAAAGCTGGCAGATGAAACATATCGTTTAACTGAAAAGCCAATTCATTGTCTACTGAATCATACCCACAATCTTCAATGATAACCTTCACTTGCTCTGGTAACTCCTCACCACTTGTCATCATGACAGTTGCTGCCCCCATGCTTAAACCATACAGAACAATGTCAACCTGTTCACCATATTCTTTTATCACTGTGTTAATCCACTTCACATAATCGTTTCGATCTAACCAGCCAAATCCCACATATTTTCCTTCGCTATTCCCGTGGGCACGATTATCTGGCACCAATACATCAAAACCAGCATCATAAAAAAGTTGAGCATATTGTCCCATAAAATCACTTTTCCCCATATAGCCATGAGCTACAATCGCAACTTTTTTACTTGGTGTATCATGTGTGACTTTTTTAGCGACTAACTTTAATCCATCATCACTGTTTATTGTCCATCCACTTAAATGATTCGCTGAAAACTGCCAATCTTTGTCAATTTTTTCTTGTTTTACATCATTAATAAAATCTTTTTTTCCTGCTACAACTGCATAGTTAAATAAATAATTAACTCCTGCACCTAACCCTATGATAATGAAAATAATTAGAATCACTAATCCATAAATTAATACCTTTTTCATACTTACCTCCAACATTCAGATAGTAGTATGATACACTGAAACTATCTATTTGAAAAGGAGAGAATCATATGATTCAAATTGTCTTTAATAACGCCCCTTGGAACAAAGCTGCTGCATTTTATCTAAGAACACTTGTCTTCGTCCAGGAACAAGGCATATCCTTAAAATCTGAGTTTGATGAACTCGATATCGATAGCACCTTTTATCTAGTCATCTATCATGATAAAAGTCCTGTTGGAACGATTAGATACCAACAAGATGACGAGACTACTTTACGTCCAGACAGGTTATGTGTCCACAAAATGATGCGTAAACAAGGACTAGGTAGGCGACTCATTTTAGAACTAGAACAAATTGGTAAAAAACAACACTGTACGCTTTCTAGGGTCCATGGTGAAAAACAAGCCATTGGTTTTTACCAAAAATTAGGTTATAAAGTTGTTTCTGATGAATTCATTGAAGATGGTATTATTTGTGTGTTACTAGAAAAAGAACTCAAATAAAAACCCCCTCAGATACTAAATATCTGAGAGGGGTTCGTATTATTCTTTTACTCTATGTTGCTTCACATACCAGATAACTATCGCACTAATCATAAGAATAACTAATCCACTTATAAATAGTAGAGTATCATTCTTTTCACCAGTACTTGGTAATTTATTTTGTGAGTTTGAGCTGTTACTTGATTGTCCATTGCTACTGTTATTATTTCCACCTGTGTTTGGTAGTTTATCATGTGATTCATTATTTAAAGTATTGGTAATAATGATGTTACCAATATTCGTGTCATTCACACTTGTTGTGTAACCTGGTACTTTAGTTATTTCTTTCACTGTATAATCAATTGGTTTTCCATTTTCTTTTTCGGCTAATTTGTCCCATGTATATGTCCAATGATTGTCCTCATTCAATTCAACAGCTTTACCACTTTTCTTACCATCTGCATAGAGTTGAACTTTAATGCTCGTTGGACGTGTATTATTTTTATCTTGATTATCTTCCCAACGTTTTGTCACGGTTACACTTGTTTTTCCTGGTGTATAGTGATTTGTGATATCTGTGCCATCAATACTAGTTGAGTAACCTGAGACAGTGTCTTCTGTCACGGTATAATTTATTTCTTTACCTGACTCATATTTGGGTAGATTAGTAAAATCATATTTCCAGTTATCTTTTTCAGTCACTGTTTTAGTCTCAATAACTTTACCATTAGCTAGTAAATTCACTTCAATTGAGGTTGGGCGCTTACCATCTTGATTGTTCGCATCATCCCAATGTTTTTCACCTTTTACTTGAGTCATTTCAGGCGTGTGAGTATTCGTAATAATAATATTCCCCTTATTATTATCTGACACACTCATTGAATAATCAGGTACCGTTTCAATCTCTTTTACTGCGTAATGAATTGTTTTTCCATTGGCTTTTTCATCTAACTCTTGCCAAGTGTACTGCCACTTATTACTTTCATTTAATTCAACGGGTTTACCACTTTCCTTGCCATCTGCGTAAAGCTGAACTTGAATGGACTCTGGTCGTAATCCGTCTTGATTTTGATTATCATCCCAACGTTTCGTCACAGTCACACTTGTTTTTCCTGGTGTGTAGTGATTGGTCAAATCAGCACCACTCACCATTGTTGAATAATCTTCCACTGCATTTTCAGTCACAGTATATTTAATCAATTGACCTTGATGATATTTGGGTAGGTTAGTAAAGTCGTATTTCCAATTATCTTTTTCTGTCACCGTTTTAGTCTCAATGACTTTCCCATCAGCTAGTAAATTTACTTCAATTGATGCCGGACGTTTACCATCTTGATTGTTCGCATCATCCCAGTGTTTTTCACCTTTAATTTCAGTTGTTTCAGGATCATGAGTATTTGTGATAATGATGTTTCCAATATTATCATCTAACACATTTGTTGCGTAACCTGATACCTCATTTATTTCTTTAACAGTGTATTTAATTGTGGTTCCATTTGCCTTTTCAGCTAAATCTTGCCAAGTATATGTCCATTCATTCCCATCATTTAATTCAACAGGTTCACCACTTTCTTTGCCATCTGCATAAAGTTGAACGCTAATAGCATTCGGACGTAATCCATCTTGGTTTTGATTATCTTCCCAGCGTTTTGTGACTGTCACACTTGTTTTACCTGGTGTATAGTGATTGGTTAAGTCGGTACCATTCACTGTTGTTGAATAGCCGTCCACTGTGTTTTCAGTCACTGTGTAATGAATTAACTCACCTTGATGATATTTTGGTAGGTTAGTAAAGTCATATTTCCAATTATCTTTTTCTGTCACTGTTTTAGTCTCAATAACTTTACCATTAGCTAGTAAATTCACTTCAATTGATGCCGGACGTTTACCATCTTGATTGTTCGCATCATCCCAATGTTTTTCACCTTTAATTTCAGTTGTTTCTGGATCATGGGTATTTGTAATAATGATGTTTCCTTGATTACTATCTGTTGTAGTAGCTGTATATCCTGGCACATCACTAACTTCTTTGACCGTATATTGAATCGTTTGACCATTTGCCTTTTCAGCTAAATCTTGCCAAGTATATGCCCACGCATTACCCTCATTTAATTCAACTGGTTTGCCACTTTCTTTATCATCTGCATAAAGTTGAACTTGAATGGTATTAGGACGTTTGCCATCTTGATTATTAGCATCTTCCCAACGTTTTGTGACTGTCACACTTGTTTTACCTGGTGTATAGTGATTGGTTAAGTCTGTACCATTCATTGTTGTTGAATAGCCGTCCACTGCATTTTCAGTCACTGTGTAATGAATTAACTCACCTTGATGATATTTTGGTAGGTTAGTAAAGTTATATTTCCAATTATCTTTTTCTGTTACTGTTTTAGTTTTGAAAACTTTCCCATCAGCTAATAAATTCACTTCAATTGAAGTTGGACGCTTACCATCTTGATTATTCGCATCATCCCAATGTTTTTCGCCCTTAATTTCAGTTGTTTCAGGATCATGGGTATTTGTAATAATCACATCTGATGCATTAGAATCATCGATACTTGATGTATAGCCTGGTATATCACTGACCTCTTTTACTGTATAGTTTATTGTCTGACTATTTGAACTTTCTGATAAGTTTTTCCAAGTATGTTTCCACTCATTACCTTCATTTAATTCAACTGGTTTACCGCTTTTCTTGCCATCTGCATAAAGTTGGACTTGAATTGACTTTGGTCGTATACCATCTTGATTGTTCGCATCTTCCCAACGTTTTGTCACACTTATATCAATTTCTTTGTCGTTATTTTTATGATTTTTAAATTGACCAATATCTTTTATTTTAATCGTTTGATTGTCTGATGACATATCTTGTCTAGTCAATGTAAACTCTAATTTTTCATTTGATAGTTCATATCCTTCAGGTGCTTTAGTTTCGATAAAATAGTAACTTCCCACTGTTAAATTATCTATTGCTACTTTCCCATTGACATCTGTTTTAATACCTGATTGAATTTTTTTATCATCTTTTCCACTTACTTTTTGATACAAATCAAATTCCGCACCAGTTAATGGCTTATTATTATCGGCATCAATCTTCTCAAATGACACACCACCTGTTTGACCTGTGATACTACCTTCTGCAACATTATACATAATAGAGTGTGACAAGTCCCAAGAATCTTTCTCTCCGTTCTCGTATTCTATAGTAACAGTGGCATCATTATAAAATTCTGTATCTTCCGTTAAATCATATAGTGGTTCTGTATAATACTCTAGTTTATACTGCTTAAAGTCCACCTTATCACTGCCATCTTTTGGGACGGCTTTTTTAATAAAGTCATTAATTCTTGGTAAAATATCCACTTTAAAGGATTCATAGTAATCTCCTTGATTACTTTTTTTAAGGTCTACTTTATCCATTGGCAATCCATCATATACCCATTCCGCATTTTTAAAGAAAGCAGCATCAAATGCAAACGAATTTCTCCAATAATCATCTAATTTAAAGAATGGAATTAATTTTTGTTCTTTGGGTGTGTCTTCTATATAAATGTGTTTAATTTCATCAAAAGAATTGGCTTTACCCAATAGCTTATTTTTTCCAAGATCGATTTGCCATTTAAAAACAATTGGATGTTCAGAAGTTGTTATATCTGGCTCTTGTCCCATTTTTTTATTGGCATTCGTATCACCAGCGTCAACTCCATCTCCTCCTCCACCAGAAGGATCTTCAATTTCTGGTACATGAACCGTTATTTCTTCATCTGGTAATATAATAGTATTATCTGATCCTTGTTTAATATAACGTTCATTTAAAATGTAGTTAAAATTAAACTTACCAGATACTAAAGAATGTGTTTCCACATAATCTGTTGTAAAGGTCATATGTATATAATAGCCATCTGTTTCATTCCCTTCAACGTCTGCTCTAGCTACTTCTTGCGTCCCATCTTTAAGGATAATATTCATTCGATCAACAATTTTAAATTCTTTTGGAATCGAAAAATCGAGTGTGTCTCCTTTCTTAAACGTATTATCAGGTATTTCCCAATCATACTCCAGACTATATTTTTCATTAATGTACATCGTATCGCCATCAACGATTGGCTTTCCATCTCCATGATTTAACTGAATATTAGTAACATACTGATCTCCATTATTTGTCTGTTTTGTCTTAGCAAACGTTAACACACTACTAACTAACATCGCCATAAGCAACAGCGAAAAGATTAAAATCGACTGTAATCTTAAAGTTTTTCTGTTTTTCACTTTTATTCTCCTTAGCCTCTTTATTTGAACACACATAATATACTAAGGGTTATTTGTGTGTTTTTTAATTATTTTTTTGTTGTTTTTTTTAGAACTTTTTGTGAATTTTTAAACATAAAAAAAGAGTTATGTTAAAGTGGCATAACTCTTCAAACAAATATTATTTAATTTTTATAAAAATTCTCCATAAACATCATCAACTGATTTTGTTTCATCAATAACAATGTACAAATGACCATTTTTAGATATTTTTGTTGTTTGATGAACATTATCTAATCCTTCTTGACCAGGTGTCTCTTTGTCTTTATATGGGAAGTAAATTAAATCACTTGTTTCATCATCAAATATGATATCCATTTTTTCAATGTCTTGATATTTTGTTGCACGTTCAAACATACCTGATTCTAGTCCACCTAAGTTGATATCATCTGTTTGCACATGATCTGCTTCACTTAAGATTTCTATTTTGAATCCTTCACATGGTCTAATTTTTTGAAAATCACTTCCATTGATACGTCCATAACTTGTTGATACTTTACTAATCCATAAATCGCCAATGCATTCACGGTCTATTGTCCATGTTTCACCATTTCTGAAATAAAATTTAAAACCTGTCATTGTTTTTGCCATAAATGATCTCCTCTTTCCAATTAGAAACTTATCATCTTTCTTACACATTTATTGTAACATGGTTAATAAAAAAAATAAACAACTTTATTAATCTTTTCACAAATTATATCTATTATTATTTAATACGTTCCATAAATGTCATGGTATTCACTTTAACACGAGTATGTTTTCCTGTAGCTATCAATGCATCTTGGTCATATGCTTTATAAGTAAAATGAAAAGATTTTTCATCAGATTCTTTCAATGTCGCAATAATTTTAATTAATGCACCTGTTATTGAAGGTCGCATGTGATTAATGTCTATTGAAGAGCCTACAGAGGTATATCCTATTTCTAAATCTTTTTCAATAGCATTCATGCAAACATTCTCAACCATTGCAATAAGACCAGGTGTTCCTAACACATTCAGTGTTCCTGAACCTAATTCTTTTGCTGTGTATCGTTTTGTGACTTCAAATGTCATTTCATAATCCATCTAATCCACCACCATTTCTTTGATATTTTTTAATAACGTGTCTTTATCATTTTTCCAATGACCATTCAATACTTTTTTTTCACTAAATGATAAAATATTTCCTAACCAAGGTCCTGGCTTTTTATTAGTAAATGATAAAATATCACGACCTGAAATACTCAAATCAGCAATTGATTTAATAGGTAATTGATCGTATTTTTCTAAATACAAAGTTTCATCATTTGGCAAGCTAAAAAAGGCTCTTGCTTGTTCAACTAAAGAAATGACTTCTACCCCTGCATCATATAAAGATTGGGCATCCCAGTCGTTTTCCAGACGATGATTGTAGTACATGACTACTTGACTAACCACGTTAGATAAGTGTTTTGATGCTTTCCATTTTGTGAAAAATGATTTGATCTTTGTCTCTTTTAATGTAATTAATAAGCAACTCCAAGCTAATTCTTCACTTGTTAACAACATCGTAGGATTAACATCTGAAAAACTCATCAACTCATCTTTTTTACTCGATAATTCTGGGCAACACTTATAACAATTTGTTTCAATAAAAGGGTGTAATCCTTTTTTTCGATGGGACCCCATTAACAATTTAACCCACTCGATATAAATGCGTTCAATGGCAATTTTTTCGAGTAATAAATGATTTTTAGCTATTGCCTCTTCCGTTTTTACTTCAATATTAAAATCTAATTGACTAGCAAATCTCAAGGCGCGCATCATTCTAAGAGCATCTTCACTAAACCGTTCATCAGGATTCCCGACTGCTTTAATCTCTTTTTCATGAATGGATTCGATGCCTTCAAATAAATCAACAATCTCTCCATCAAGTGTCATAGCTAAGGCATTCATGGTAAAATCACGTCGTTTTAAATCTTCTTCCAGTGTTCTAACAAACGTCACCTTATCTGGTCGTCGATAATCTTGATAAGTTGACTCCGTACGAAATGTGGTAATTTCATATTGATCTTGATTATATAAAACAAGGACTGTGCCATGTTCGATCCCAACATCAATTGTCCGTGGAAATATCTCTTTAATTTCTTCTGGAAACGCACTTGTTGCAATATCAACATCATGAATTGTCTGATGTAGAATAACATCTCTAACACTTCCACCAACAAAATAAGCTTCATAACCATGGCGATTGATTTCTTTTATGACTGGTAACGCTTGTTTAAATTCGATTGGTAACTCATTTATTTTCATTTTTATCAACTTTCTACTTTATACTTTTTCCCTCATCCACTCGTTCAAAGCGATGACTATCTCTAGCATAAAACTTTTTCATATTATCTTCAAATACTTTTGCTAAATCAATATCTAAAGAATTCGCCATAATTAATAACACAACGAAAACATCCCCTAATTCTTCTTCTACTGTTTTTGGCTTTTCAGTTAATTTTTTAGGTTTTTCCCCGTAGTAATGATTAATTTCTCTAGCTAATTCTCCCATTTCTTCGGTTAATCTTGCCATTTGAGCAAGAGGAGAAAAATAGCCTGCTTTAAATTGTTGAATGTAATCGTCCACTTCTTTTTGCATTTGAGTTAATTTCTCTATTTTTTCCATGATAAACTCCTTTTAAAAATATTCTAAAATACACCTAGTTTTTAGTATCTGTTGCCCTTGTTGCACCCCTTAGACAGTGATAAGATGAAACTAAATGGTGTAAATATGGTTTTTTGGGGGCAAACTATGCGTATAAACAGGCAATTTTTTATTAATTGTATCATGATTTTTATTGGAGCGAGTATTTTTAGCTTTGGTTTGGTTAATTTTAATATGGCAAACAAGTTAGCTGAAGGCGGGATGACGGGAATTGCATTAATTGTCTATAATCTTCTTCATGTTGACCCTGCACTGACCACACTTATTTTAAATATTCCACTTATTTTAGTTGGACTAAAGTTACTCGGATTAGAACCACTTATTTTAACATTAGTCGGTTCCTTATCCTTGTCATTAAACTTGTGGGTTTGGCAAAAAATACCTTTAAACATTTCTGTTGATAACGATATTTTAATTGCCGCACTTCTTGCAGGGATTTGCGGTGGAATTGGTAGTGGAATCGTGTATAAGTATGGTGGGACGACTGGTGGAACAGACATTATTGCTCGTATCATCGAGAGACGTTTAGGTATGACAATTGGACGATCGCTGTTTACATTAGATATATGTGTCTTACTGTTGTCTCTAAGCTATTTATCACTTAAAGAAATGATGTACACGCTTATTGCTGTCTTTGTATTCAGCCGAGTGGTAGATTTCGTACAAGATGCGTCCTATGGTGCTAAGGCCGTTTTTATTGTCTCAGACCATGATAGGCAAATTGGCGATACCATTATGAAAGAGTTAGATCGCGGTGTAACGTATATTAATAGCGAAGGTGGCTTTTCAAAAGAAAGTAGACAAATGGTTTACTGTGTTGCAAGCATTAGTGAGATGAGTCGTATCAAAGAAATTTGTTATGAGATTGATCCACGCGCCTTTATGACTTTTTTCAACATCAATGAAGTCTCAGGAGAAGGCTTTACTTATAAAGAGTTACAAGAACTACATGAACAAGCAAAAAAACAAAAGTGAGAGAGATTATCCACCACTTTTGTTTTTTCTTTTTTGGTATTCATCTGACCAATAAATAAACTCTTGTTGATTGTTTGAATCAATCGCATCATTTATTTTGGTTAATAAATATTCCACTTCTTTTTCGGATTGTTTTTGTTTAAAATCTTCTTCTATACGATGAAACATCTCTGTTGAAATCAAATCAAATGCACTAAGAAACGGATTATCTTCTATGACTGTTTGATACAATTGATTGAATTCACGATTTTTAAAACAAATTTCAATGTATAAAGGATCTTTATAATTCATTCTAATCTCATGAAATATTTGTTGGGCATCAGTAAAAGACTGGGTTTCTTTAAATAAAACGAGTCCATCCTGATTTTCCCTTGTATCGGCTATCACAAGACCCCTAGGCGTTTTATCTGCTTGTTCAACAAACACGACGCGATTGAGTATGGCATCATGATTAAGTAAATAATTTAAAATCCAATAAGCTTCTTTTTCTTTTAGCGTAATAGTTTCCACTAGCCAGGTGATAAAGGCTCGTTTGTCCTCTAAATTAATCATATTCTTCACTACTCTTCCAACATTGTAACAATCATCAAATCATCTGGAACCATTGTCAAATAGGCTTGTAATACCTCTTTTGATTTGTCTAATTGTCCTTCTTCTCGTAGAAAAATACCATAATCTTTTAAGAAATCAGCATCAATATCCATATATGGATGAGCTAACTCATAATATTTTTTCGCATCTGCATACTCTTCTAAACCATTATAAGCTTGTGCTAAGTACCAATAGGCTTCACCTTGATCTAAAATATCTAATGTCGAAACTAAATGGATGGCTTCTTCATATTCTTCTTCTTTTAATAACAGTTCAGCTAGTTTTAGTTTTGAAATATCACTATCTAATTCCAATGAGATAACTTCTTCTAAATACATTTTTGCCTGGTCTTTTTGATTTAGTTGATAAGATGCTTCTGACGCTAAATGATAGACAGACACATCATAAGGATTAACATGAATTCCTTTTTCAGCTACTTCTAATGCATCATCATATCGTCCTTCATCAAATAGGATTTGTGCCAATGGATAATAAACTTGATTAAATTCAGGATTCATCTCGCTAACTTTTGTTAAAAGTTGAATACTGCGTTCATTTTCTCTAATTTGATAGTAACAAAGAGCCAACTGAAACAATCGCTCCACTGTTTCAGATTGTTTGATAGCAGATTCTAAAAAGGTCACTGCTTCTTCATATTCACCAATTCTTGACAAAGATACCCCTATACGCTCATCTAAATCAATTGGCGACTCAAAGGTTGGGTACGTTTCTTTTATCATCTCATACGTTGTAATGGCATTTTGATAGCTTTCAGTTGAGAAGTATAATTCTCCTAGTGCTAAATCAATCAATGGCTCATTTGGCAGTATCTTTTTAGCTTCTTTTAATTTTTGTTCGCTCACTTCAGGAATTTCCATCAATTGATAAATATCCGCTAACGTCAATAAGCTTTGTGCGTATAATTCACTGCTTGGCTTAATTTGTTCTAACCATTCAAACGCTTCTTCTAGCTTATCTTCTTCAATGGCAATTTCTCCTAAAGATATTTTCAAACTATCCTCATCAGGATAAAGACTCAACAAATCTTTAAACAACGTGCTCGCTTCTTCAAGAAAGCCTAGTTGATATAAATTATCCGCTAATTGTAATTTTTCTTCTGGTAAATCTTGTGACAAAGCTTCATTAAAATAAACCGTCGCTTGAGCTAAGTCTCCAGATGATAATGCTTCTAACATTTGTTTACTATATGACATATTTTTTCTCCTTCATCTGTGATGTGCTATTTTTTTTGGAAAATAGAAGCAATTGCAACAATAATAATGGCTCCTAAAATAGAAGGAACTAATGCCATACCAGCCAGTTGTCCTCCCCAATCATCACCAAACATTTTTTGTCCGATTGCAGAACCTAATAACCCTGCCACAAGGTTAAATAAGCAACCTTGTGAGTCTTTTTTTCCTGTTATTAATGTTGCAACTGCACCAATAATACTTCCTACGATTAATACTGAAATCCAATGCATCATAATCACCCTCATTTTATTCGTCTTATTCATTCTATCTGATTTCTATGTTTTTTCCTAGAAATTCGTTTAACTTTATAAAAAAAAAGCAAGTATCAAAAATTCGATACTTGCTTTAACAGTTTTATTTAACTGCATCTTTTAACGCTTTACCTGGTTTAAATGCAGGTACTTTACTTGCAGCGATTTGAATTTCTTCACCTGTTTGTGGGTTACGTCCTTTACGGGCAGCTCTTTCACGTACTTCGAAGTTTCCGAATCCGATTAATTGAACTTTTTCACCTTCAGATAAAAATTCTTGAATTGAAGTAAATACAGCGTCTACTGATGCTGTCGCATCTTTTTTAGTTAATCCAGTTGCTTCTGCAACTTTTTCGATTAATTCTGCTTTATTTGCCATTATTAATTTCACCTCCTCGAAAAAGATTCGATGTTTTATGTGACATCATGTTTTCTAAATCATGCATTTTGAATCATTCAATATGCATGAGTAGAAATATTCGTTTACAATATTTCTTAAACAAAGATACCATAAGAACATTGATTTAGCAAGGTTAATCAAAGAAATGATTGATATTTTAGCTTTTTTAATCTTTTTTTGCAAAAATAAAAATAGTATGTTAAAATAACCTATTTTCTTCGTCTTGTAAGGATTCGAATAGGCGTTCCTTCAAACTCGAAAGCACGTCTTATTTGATTTTCTAAGAATCTTGAGTAAGAGAAATGCATTAATTCTTCTTCATTAACAAATACAACAAAGGTTGGTGGTTTAATCGCTACTTGAGTGGCATAAAATATCTTCAAACGTTTCCCTTTGTCAGTCGGTGTTGGGTTGATTGCCACTGCATCCATGATGACATCATTTAAAATAGATGATGGAATACGTAATGTTTGATTCTGACTAACGGTCTCGATGATTTCAGGTAATTGATGCAAACGTTGTTTTGTCTTAGCTGATACATATACTATTGGGGCATAATCAAGGTATCTGAATTCAGAGCGAATGTCTTCTTCAAATTCTTTCATCGTATGATTGTCTTTATCTAATGTATCCCATTTATTTACGACAATCACAATACCTTTTCCTGCATCATGAGCAAATCCAGCAATCCGTTTATCGTACTCACGGATTCCTTCTTCTGCGTTCAATACAACTAATACCACATCAGAGCGGTCAATCGCACGCATTGCACGCATCGCACTATATTTTTCCGTGTTTTCATAGACTTTACCTTTTTTTCTCATACCAGCCGTATCAATCATGATAAACTCTTGGCCTGTATTTGATACAAAAGACGTATCAATCGCATCACGTGTCGTTCCAGCAACGTTAGAAACGATGACTCTATCTTCACCTAGCATGGCATTAATAAGAGATGATTTCCCAACATTTGGTCGACCAATCAAACTAAAACGAATAATATCGTCTTCTTCCTCAGCTTCAACTGGTTTAAAATGTTTGATGGCTTCATCTAACACATCCCCTAAACCAATGCCGTGACTTCCTGAAACAGGGATTGGTTCACCTAACCCAAGTGAATAGAATTCATAAACATCACTACGCATTTCAGGATTATCTACTTTATTTACTGCTAAAATGACTGGTTTATCACTTTTATATAATATTTTAGCCACATATTCGTCCGCATCGGTGACCCCTTCACGACCACTTGTCACTAAAATAATCACATCTGCTTCTTCAATAGCTATTTGAGCTTGGTGTTTAATTTGATCCATAAAAGGCTCATCACTCATCTCGATTCCACCAGTATCAATAATGCTAAATTCACGTCCCAACCATTCAGAATGGGCATAAATTCTATCACGAGTGACACCAGGAACATCTTCCACGATAGAAATTCTCTCTCCAGCCATACGATTGAACAGGGTTGATTTTCCAACGTTTGGACGTCCAACAATCGCTAGTGTAGGGATTGACATAGTCATTCCTCCTTTATCCTTTTACTTTTTTATCCTTATGTAGTTTAACCCGAAGCCACGGTTGGTGCAAGGTAAATGTCAAATAATTCATAAAAAAAGTCAGCTCGTAAGCTGACGTTTTTTTATTTACCTGTTAAATCTTCACCTAACACATCACCTAATGTAAAGCCTGTTGACTCTTCTGGCATAACATAATCGTCTTCTTCTACGACTACTTCGTCTTCTTTTTCTTGTAGGGCTTTAATGCTTAGTCCAATACGTCTATTCTCTTCAGACACATCAAGTACTTTCACTTGGACTACATCACCTTCATTTAATTCTTCATGAGGTGTTGCAATATGTTTATGTGAAATTTGAGAAATATGAACCAATCCTTCAACGCCTGGTAATACCTCAACGAATGCCCCAAACGTTGTCAATCGTTTCACTGTTCCTTCCAAGACTGAACCAACACTTGCTTTTGATTCAATATCATCCCATGGTCCAGGCAATGTTTCTTTAATTGACAATGACACACGTTCTTTTTCTGGATCAATGCTTAATACTTTTACGGTCACTTCTTCACCAGAAGTTAAAACATCTGATGGTTTTGACACATGAGCATGTGAAATTTCAGACACATGAACTAATCCATCCACTCCACCTAAATCAACAAAAGCTCCAAAGTCTGTTAAACGAGCCACTTTACCAGTCACCACGTCACCGGCAACTAATTTACCAAAAACTTCTTCTTTTGCTTTTGCTTTTTCTGCTTCTAATACGGCTCTATGAGAAAGGATTAGACGGTTTTCTGATGGTTCAATTTCAACAATTTTAAACGTTAAGGTTTGACCTTTGTATTCAGAAAAATCTGATACAAAGTGATCTGATACCATTGAAGCTGGAACAAACCCTCTCACTCCAACATCTACCACTAATCCACCTTTAACAACATCTGTTACAGGCCCTTCGATTAGCTCACCATCTTTAAATTTATCTTCAATTTCTTGCCATACTTTACGTGCATCTAAGCGACGTTTAGACAATAGATAGCTACCATTTTCTTTATCTTTTCCGATTTCAGAAATAACAACCAAATCCATAATATCACCAATTGAGACAACGTCTGTTACGTTTTCTACTGGAATAGTTGATAATTCTTTTAAAGGAATAACACCTTCAACTCCAGCACCGATAATGCCAACAACAGCTTGTTTATTATCATCAACGGCTAAAATTTCGCCTTGTACTAAATCACCTACTCTTACATCTTGAACACTTTCAATTGCATCTAACATTGTTTCATCTGCCATAATATCCTTATCCTCCTAAGCAACACTTACTTGATTTTTACTACTTACTTATATTCTACATAAAATAAAAAGACTTTACTAGTATTATCTATTATTTTGAGATGAAATTACCTTTTTAAGTTCATTTTCTATAACTTTTACAACTTCTTCTATAGATAATCCTGTTGTATCCACTTTTATGGCATCATTTGCTTGAACTAAAGGAGACTCTTTCCGATGTGAGTCGTAATAATCCCTATCTTCTATTTCTTTTTGTAGTTCGTCTAAGCTTGTCATAATGCCTTTTGTTCTATTTTCTTTATAACGACGTTCCGCTCTTTCTTTAACACTTGCGACTAAAAATATTTTTAAATCCGCATCCGGTAAGACAACCGTTCCAATATCTCGACCATCCATCACAATATTTTGCGAAGCTGATATATTTTTTTGACGATTAACTAATTCGTGTCTAACTTCTTTAATAGCCGCCACTTCAGACACATGGTTTGTTACGTCTGGCATACGAATCGCATCTGTTACATCCACTCCATTAGCATAAACATGTTGAATGCCTTCAACATAATCAAAAGAAATCTTTAGATGAGATAAAGCATTCATTAATTCATCAGTGTTTTTTAAATTAATTTTATGTTCTAAAGCATGATACGTCACAACGCGATACATTGCGCCTGTATCACAATAAATATATCCCATTTTTTTGGCTAAAATTTTTGCTACCGTACTTTTTCCAGCAGATGCTGGTCCATCAATTGCCACTTGAATCTGTTTACTCATCGACGTCTTTCCTCTTCCTTTTTACACTAATCAAAAAGCCGCCCTAAGACGACTCAAATGATTGTTATTTCACTCTAATTGCTTGCCCCGGTTGAACATTTTCAGCTGTCACACCTGGATTTAATTGATAAAGTTGGTCTAAAGAAATACCAGCTTCTTGAGAAATTTTCCATAATGATCTTGTGCTATCTCCTTGACCATATGACACAGTTCCACCACCAGGGGTTTGAGATGCTGTTTGACCTTGATTTTGTTGTGTTGTATTATTTTGCTCTGTTTCAGTTTGAGCTTCTTGACCTCTTGTTGATGGGTCATTTTTAGGTACTTCCACGTCACTAAAAGATTCAGAAGTGCTTTCTACAGTAGTAGATGAAGATTCTGTCATTTCAGTACTAGATTTTGCTGACTCTGTTGATTTTGTTTCAGATTCTTTTGTAGTGCTACTACTAACAACACTCGTTGAACTAGTTGGTGATGCCGTTTTCCCACTATTTAAATTTCCACTCATTTGAGAATAAATAATGGCACCAGTAGGAATTAAGACAATCAAAAATAATATCACAATAATACTGACTACAAACCAAGTTCTTTTTTCAGATTTAGAACGTCTATTAGTTCTTGAACCATCATCTTCATATATTTCTTGATCCCAAGATTCTTGCTCGTTTAATTCTTCTTTTTTATCTTCTGTTAAATTATTCTTATCCTTACTCAAAAATACTACCTCCTCAAAATATCTGAAACCATTTTATCATAATTAGCACAATATGTCGCTCTAAAACCTTTAAAAAAACATTTTTTCTAATTTATCTTGTGAATTTATGAATGTTACTTCTTTTTTTTCTTCTGTTCTAAACACATTGATATCAGGTTGGTCATGTTGGCAATTATCACAACAACTCTGCTGTCCATTATCTTGGTGTTCACCAAAATAATGTTGTATTAACTCACGCCTACAATTGCTACTCTGACAATATTCTATCATGTTATAAAGGTTTAATTCATGTTGTCTCTTCTTTCTCATTAAGTTTTCTTTATAAAAAAGCCACCCTTGATGGGTCATGTCAATTTGATTCAACCATTTTTTTTGTCCTTCAGTCATAGCTAACTCAAATATTTTTCGTTCTTCAACAGATTTATTTTCTAAAAATAATAAATCCTCTTTTTCTTGATATGTTTGCTCCTGCAAGAAAAAATGAATCTGTTCATCACCAGGTTGGTATAAAATTAAAGATAAACTTTGGTGACCATCTCGACCCGCACGACCTGATTCCTGAACAAAATTTTCTAAGCTATTTGGCAAATGATAATGAATCACAAATCGAATATTCACCTTATTAATTCCCATGCCAAATGCACTCGTTGCACACAATACACGTACCTCGTCATAAATAAATTGCTCCTGAATTCGAATACGATCATCATTAGACAAATCAGCATGATAGCTTTGTACGGTATAGGGAAGCCTTTGATTGAGCCATTCAGCCACTCTATCTGCTTCTTTTTTACTAGAAAAATAAATGATTCCCGGTACTTGTTTATCTGTCAAAAAAGACTCTAAGTAAAGGAGTTTATCATCTGTTTCAACTACTTTGTAATAAATATTTTCACGATTCACCGACTCACAAATCTCTACATACTGATTTTCTTCAAATAATTGCTCACAAATATCTTTCTTCACTTCATCAGTCGCTGTAGCAGTCAATGCTAAAATCAAAGGATTTCCTAATTGATTTTTAATCGTTTTTAACGCCAAATAACTTGGTCTAAAATCATGACCCCATTGGGAAATGCAATGTGCTTCATCAACAACAAGTAAGCTGATATGTAATAATTTAAAACAAGCTAGTATATCAGGTTGGCTTAAGGATTCTGGACTGATAAAAATAAAACGATATTGATTTAGATGACTTAACACATATTTTTTTGACCGTTTTTCTAATAAACTATTTATTGCTATGACTGATTTTTCACCTTGTTTTCTTAAAAGAGATACCTGATCTTCCATTAAAGAAATTAGAGGAGACACAACAATCGTTTGTCCATTATTTTGATAGTAACTTGGAAATTGATAACACAAAGATTTTCCAGCCCCTGTTGGCAAAATAGATAGAGTTGATTGTCCATTTAAGATAGACTCAATAGTTTCTTTTTGCCCCTTATGAAACATGTCAAACCCAAATCTTTGTTTTAAAAATCTATCTAATTCCACTACTTATCCCCCTTTTTTCCCAACAAATAAAATTGATAAAACTTAAACTCATAAAATTTTAAGGTCGGTATCTTTGAGACGACTTGTGAATACTTCCAACTCTTATAATTTGGGTATTCTTTAAGATAATCTTCTAAATGTTGATACACTTCTTTTGGTATATAAGACATGTATTCATCAGACGGCTTACTCATACTTATTTCAATAAAATGATCCATAATAGTACTTTCCTTCAGACGTCTCATATGTGCCACTTGTTTAATAGTATGCCCTTTTGATAGTAAATAATCAGTTAAATCAACTGTATCTTGCTCTCTTTCTTTTTCTACCATATCAACTAGCGAGTTCATCAATATATAATGATCACAAGATTCATTTATCTGTATCAACATTTTATGAAGTGCACTTTTATAAAGTAGATACGCATATACTTTATCATAATTTTTTTGTAAAGCTAACTGGGACAAGGTATAACCAACCACCTCATGACCAACTAATTGTCCT
This sequence comes from Vagococcus luciliae, assembly GCF_024637875.1. Taxonomy (NCBI): domain Bacteria; kingdom Bacillati; phylum Bacillota; class Bacilli; order Lactobacillales; family Enterococcaceae; genus Vagococcus; species Vagococcus luciliae. Next base: position 1,773,364 of record NZ_CP102451.1, read on the forward strand.
ACCAAAATATCTTGCTCATCTTCAGTTAAACACTTGATCAATTGCTTCCATTCGCTAAAAAATTCTTTTACTAACTGATCACTATTATGTTGAAATAACCATTGTTTGACTTTTAACTGGTGTATAGGATCATTATCAATTGGTAAATAATTTGCGTTCTGATAACTTTTATAAGAAATAACCTGTGACACGAACAATAAACGTTGCCAAAATACGTCATCATATTTATAAAAATGAAATTCTTTGATAGAAAGTTGAGATAATACGTTATATTTTAATATGTCTTTACCCTGATTCGTTATCTTAACCAATTGACTATCCATTTGCTGTAGATGACCCATTTGAATCAGCGAATGAATACTTGAATTAAATTGCGACTTAGATAATTTAGGAAACAAACAAAAATAATCTAGTAGAGTGTATAATTTTCCGTAACTCAAAACAGAGGTTGTTTTCTTACCTTTTAAAAGATGGTACAATGTAGAGTAGCGCATCACCTCACCTGATTTAAAACAATATAATATCACATCTTCTATGAACAAAAACTATCACCTCAAAGGAGTTTTTTTATGTTATGTAAAATTATACCAGAAAAATGCATTGCTTGTGGCTTGTGTCAATTAAAAGCACCAGATGTTTTTGATTACTATGACAATGGCATCGTACGATTCAAAGACAGCGATCAATTAGAAATTAATTTTAAAGAACCATTACCTGAAGAAATATTATCTGCTTATCAAAAGTGCCCTACTCGTGCTATTGAATTAAAAAAATAAACCTACCAGCTTTCTGAAATGAAAGCTGTAGGTTTTTTTAATTCGGTAATACTTTTAATACTTCTGTTGCTACTAGTTCACTAAAATATTCCCCACCATTTGGAACCAAATGAATACCATCTTCATCAAACCATTCTCTATGACCTTCTGCATAAGATTTCCAATCAATCAAATGGGCATTATTATATTTAGCAGCAGCCTTAGCTAACGTATCATTTACAGATGCTTGCCAGGGTCTATCAACTAAAGTATTGACAAAAAAGACTGACCTATTACCAAGTTGCTGCATCATTTTATCAATATCACTTTCTTTAAAACTTCCATTTGTACCTAAAACGACTAATACCACGTCACCAAGCTGTTTATTTTTATTTAACTTTTCAAAAATCTCTTGACTATCAACTAATTGACGACCAACTTCTGCGTCAATATGACTCTTTGGAAAATAAGTTTGTAATTCTGGTGCAGCACTCAGTAACACAGAATCTCCTACAGCCCCCAGAGAAACTTTAGCAATTTTCTCTTTTTGAACGGAACTAAGACCTGCAGGTGAGTCTGTTTCTGAGCTATCAGACGTTTCTGTCGTACTTTTTTGTTCGCTACTAGATGTATTAGTCGTTGACGTGGCTTTTTTCTCACTCGATTGAGATAACTCTTTGTTATGCTGTTCAACAGCCTGTTTATTTTGCTCTAATTTCTTTTGAAGTGCAACAGCAGAATCCATTTTACCTGATGGCGAAACAGCGACACCATATACAAAGGTTCCTAAAAATAATACTAGTACCACTAAAACGGGAATATTTTTTTTGAAAAGTGATTCAATTAACCCAATCAACTCTTTCATAGTACCAACTCGTCTTAAACGACTGACTAAACGATACGTTAACTCAGATAAGATACCAATGATCACTAACTGAATCACGCCATGCATGAGAGCGTTCGTTCCATCCCATTTTAATTGATCTGTATACACAACCATAACAGGTAATTGCCATAAATAAATTTCATAACTTCTAGAGCCTATCCAACGAATGATTGGATTAGTTAACGCGTTACTAAATCCTTCTATTTCGACAATTAATCCTAAAACAATCATTGCAATCACACTGAATAACAACATACCACCACGATAAACAAAAGCATTATTATCAGAAAAAAGAACAAACGACCCTATTATTAAAATAAGTCCAGTGATAAAAACTAATAGTTTTTTTCCAAAATGAATTGATGTTATTCTTTCTTCTTGCGTTCTTAATAAAAAAGCTAAGGATGACCCTAACATGACCGAAAAAAGTCGTGTATCTGTTCCATAATAAATGCGATTAATGGATTCTGGTGTATAAAATGCCATCATCAACACAGCCGATAATCCAGTGATAAATAAAATAAATTGATTTATTTTTTTATAATCTTTTACTTTATACAATAAAATCGCTAAAATAATTGGCCAAAATAGATAAAACTGCCCCTCAATCGATAGAGACCACAAATGTGTAAAAGGTGACTCATTCGAAAAACGATCGAAATAAGAAAAACCATTCGCTATCTGCCAAAAATTATTAACATTAAATAAACTCGAGGCAATAATTGCTTTAAAATTTAATAAGTATTTGCGAGAAATAAATGCAAACACGCTTCCTGTTACAATAAAGAGAACAATTAAGGAAGGATAAATTCGCTTGACTCGTCTAAAATAAAAATCGCGAATTTTAATTTTTTGTCTACTTTCCCACTCAAATAGGAGTATGTCTGTCATTAAATAGCCTGAAATGACAAAAAATAAAGGAACTCCTAAAAAACCTCCTGATACCGATTGGGGCATCAAATGGTATAGGATGACCCCGATGACTGCGATTGCCCTTAAGCCATCAATCCCTTTGATATATTTTCTTTTGCGCATGTTCATACTCCTCTATAAAAAAACGATATATAACATATATTAAATTAAGTTTACAAATATTTCAAACATATTTGTCTAATTTTTATATTTTCTTATAAACTATTTTAACGATAACAAAAAAACAACCATCATCTGGCTGTTTAATAACTTAATTTCTAACTTTTTTTGCGAGTCTTTTTTCAAGTACTGGTATGACTTTTTTGTAAACAACAAAGAATGCCACCCCAACTGCTGTTCCTTTAATTAGGTTAAATGGTATAATTCCGTAAAGAATCATGGTTGCAATAGACATACCAAAATCCATTCCCAGTACATTTAAATAAAATGGTGTAATAACAAAATAATTTGCTACACTCATGAAAATTGTCATTGAAACTGTGGCATAAATAATGCCTTTAACTAAATTTTTATTTGTATGTTGTTTTTTCATTAAACTATAAATTGGTAACAAATAACATACTGTTGCTAAGAATCCTGCACCATTTCCGATTAACGCACCAAGATTCCCACCGCTTGTCACAAAATTTAATGTCGAACGAATAAATGCAACCAAAATACCACTAATTGGGCCATATAAAAAAGTGCCAATTAAAATAGGTATATCGCTAAAATCTAATTTTAACCAACCAAATACTGGTAAAATTGGTATCTCAAGAAACATTAAAAGATACGCAATCCCTGCTAATAGTGATAATGTCACCATTTTTTCTGTCTTACCTGTGTTCATAAGAAAATCCCCCTATTCAGGACCATCCCCGGAAAAGACTTGGATCAAGTACACAAAAAAACTGCTTTCTTGCCGTTTACGCGCGCAAAAAAACAGTGGTTTACTTGATTGTATACTCAAATAAGCCCTATCTTCTTTACTCCAGACTCTAACTGTCGGTATTGGAATTTCACCAAATCGGCCATTCATCATAAGATAAATGGTTCGTGGACTTTAACCACCGGTCGGGAATTACACCCTGCCCGTGAAGACGACCTTTAATATTTTTATAATTTTATTATATCCTATTTATTTAAAAAATCAATAAAAACTTACTCTTTATTAGCTAAAACATATAACTGACTCACTTCTTTTTTAGTTAATTCTCTGTAATCGCCAGGATTTAACCCAATTAAATCAAGAGTTCCAACTTTTTCACGTTTCAATTTCATTACTGGAAATCCAACAACAGACAACATATTCTTCACTTGATGATTACGGCCTTCATGAATAATCAATTCCACGACTGACGTTCCTTTTCTATGATCAGTTGATAGCACTTTAAATCTAGCTGGTGCCGTTTTTCGCCCTTCAATACGAATACCATTACGTAATGGTTTTAACGCCTCTTTTGTTGCAATACCTTTTACTTTTGCTACGTAAACTTTATCAATCTCATGTTTTGGATGAGTCAATAAATTGGCAAACTCGCCATCATTAGTCATTAATAATAAACCAGATGTATCATAATCTAGACGTCCCACTGGGAAAATACGTTCAGGTACTCTGGTAAAGTAGTCATTAACGACTGGACGATCTTTATCATCTGAAACAGCTGAAATGACATTTTTTGGTTTGTAAAATAAATAATAAACTGGCTGTTCTTGATAAATTGGAACTCCATCAACTTCAATTTTATCAGATGGGTTCACTTTAACACCTAATTCTGTTACTTTCTTTCCATTAACTGTCACACGCCCTGCTTGGATTAATTCTTCTGATTTCCTTCTTGAAGCCACACCACAATGTGCCATCACTTTTTGTAATCGTTCCATTCTTTTCACTCTTCTTTCTTCTCATCAAATTGCTCTTTAAATCGGTCAAAAAATAAATTGGTTGACTCATTATCTTCATCTAATTCTCCATCCAACTCATGAATATCTGGTAAATCATCCATACTTTTTAATCCAAAATAATCAAAAAAGTAAGCCGTTGTTCCGTATAAAATTGCTCGTCCAGGACCTTCTACTCGTCCCTTTTCTTCAATCAACTGTTTATGTACTAATCGTTGGATTGAACCAGAACTTTGAACCCCTCTAATCTGTTCAATTTCTGAACGAGTAATGGGTTGCTTATAAGCAATAATAGCTAACGTTTCTAAAGCTATTTTTGATAATTTTTGATTAACAGATGACTGTGCGTAATGTTTTAATAATTCTGCCATTTTCTTTTTAGTTGTCATCATAAATCGGTCGCCAATTTCTAAAATAGTCAAGGCACTACTAGTATCTATATCATATTTTTCTTTTAATTTTTCTACAGCTTGATAAACGTCTGCTGTTGTTTCTTGTGTTATATGGCTTAATTCACTAATACGAATGCCTTCTTCACCTGAAACAAATAATAATGCTTCAATTTTCTGAACTAACATCTGTTGTACCTTCTTTTTTATAAATCTTAATCATATCATCGCTACTTGATTGTTTCACAACCAACTCTCTATTTTTTATTAACTCTAATATAGCTAAAAACGTCATGACAATTTCTGAGCGTATATAATGAGTAAATAAATCTGTAAATAACACAGACTCTCCACTAGATAACTTCTCTACCTTAGACATCACAAAACCAATTCGATCATCAATTGTATAATCTTCCATGACTATATTTGTCTCAAGTGGTTCCATCTCTTTAGCTCGCATCATCACATCATGTATCGCTAAAAATAAATCAATGGTTGTTATTTCATTTGGTTCAAGTGGCACTGCTTCTTTTTGATACATGGATAAATCAGTGGCTTCTTTCGTAAAATAATCACCACGTTCTGTTTCCATTTCTTTAAGCACAGTGGCAACATACTTAAATTTCTTATAATCAAGTAATTGCTGAACCAATGCCTCTCTTGGATCAACTGCTTCGAATTCATTATCTTCAGCTAGCTCTATGACTTCTTGCGGTAATAACATCTTACTTTTTATCGACATCAAAGTAGCTGCCATTACTAAAAATTCCCCTGCAATCTCCAAATCAAGCGTACGCATCGTTTGAATGTATGTCATATATTGCTCTGTAATCTCAGCAATTGGAATATCATAAATATCTATTTCCAAAGTTTTAATCAAATGAAGCAGCAAATCAAGTGGCCCTTCAAAAATATCCAATTTTACCTGTAATTCTTCCATTTTGTCCCCTCACGCTCTTGGAAAGTGCTCTTTATACACGTCTGCCAAACGTTGTTTACTAATATGTGTATAAATTTGTGTGGTTGAAATATCTGCATGTCCCAATAATTCCTGAACAATACGTAAATCAGCTCCATTTTCTAATAGATGAGTAGCAAAACTATGACGTAACGTGTGTGGTGTTACATCTTTAGTAATACCTGCCTGACTCACGTAGACTTTTAAATTTTTCCAAATACCTTGTCTTGAAAAACCTTTCCCTTGATAATTTAAAAATAAAAAATCATTTGAAATATCTGTTTTATTTTTAATTGAAAGCTCAGGTCTAGATTCCTCTAAATACCTATTAATCCAATGAATTGCTTGATCCCCTAAAGGAACAATTCGCTCTTTATCCCCTTTTCCTAACGTTTTTAACAACCCGATAGATAAATGCAAATCACTCAATTTTAATGTGATCAACTCGGTTACACGAAGACCAGTCGCATACATCACTTCCAAAATTGCTCTGTCTCTTATGCCTAATATCGTTGTCGTATCAGGAGATTCTATAATTTTTTCGACTTCTTCTATGGATAATGTTTTAGGCAACGTTTGTCTTTTTTTCGGTGTATCAATATATTGCATAGGATCTGATTCAGTATAGCGTTCTTGACGAAGAAATTGATGAAATTTTCTCAAACTTGAAACCATGCGAATGATTGTCGTAGATGACTTTCCAGACTCTTTTAAATAAGTCAAAAAATCCATAATCACAAACCGATCAACCTCATCTATTGAAGAAATATTTTTTTCAATTAAGTATGCTTGATACTGGTTTAAATCCCGTTGATAACTCACGATGGTATTTTGTGACAAGCCACGTTCAATTTTTAAAAAATGTAAATACTCTTCAATGTATGTTTTCATAACAAGCCTCCAGTCAATAGTAATCATTTTAACAGTTTTTAATGGCAAATACTATCTTTAAAATATCATGCGAATTTTTTTATTTTACATAGACATTTCAATCGTTAAATTATACAATAAACATATTGGTCAAATGGAAGGAGGAACAGATGTGTTTCCAAAGAAAGAAACATATAAAAACATTGAACTATTAGATTTTTTAAAAATAAATAGTCAAAATTATACAGATGAATTTGAACTTATTTATCAACATAAAAAAACATATTTTTATCTGTCATTAATTTTTTTCATACCTGTTTCTCTCATTCTCACAATGTTTGTTATGGTTGAATTTCCAGTTCCTTGGTGGTCTGCTCCGATATTCCTAATCTTTTTTTCTATTATGGGATTTTTCTTTATATCGATGCCTATCTACCAATCATTTATAAAAGAATGTCAAGAGGCAGAAAAATACGTTGGTCAAAGAATCGATGAACATTTATCTGAACTTGCTAAACAAGAGTTTTTCAGTAAAGATGCTAAGGTAAAACGTTTATTAAACCAAGAGTTTGAACTTATTGCGTTAACAAGTGCCACAAGAGACGATCTCAATATCATCTTAGAAAACCAATCACTTACTACAGCAACCTGCCCAATCATCAACAAAAACAATCCAGAATACAAACAATCTAAACGAATTTTCTATGAAAAGAGGCCATTAAATCCTGTTATTATGGTGAAACTTAATCTAATAAACAGAACAACCAAAAAACTATCAAAACAAATTATTTTACCAATAGAGTTTGAGTTAGTCAGAGGACTGGTCAGTGAGCAAATTATTTTTTTTGAAAAAGAAAATTATTTAGTTAACCCATCGATTCATATTGATGCAGACAATTTTAAATTTCTCTATGTACCTAACAGAGAGGATTTTTTAAGAAGGGAACACCCACCACTTTATATAGAATAAAAAAACAAGTGATCTATTTATTAGAATCACTTGTTTTTTTCTTGGCAAGCCTGACAGATACCATGAAATGTTAGGCGATGATCTGTTACTTTAAAAAAGTAATGATTTTCGACTATCTTTTCAACCTCACCTAATAAGTCTTCTTCAATTTCATCGATATTTCCACATTCTAAACAAAGAAGATGATGATGAAAATGTTTAGCACCTTCTTTTCGCATATCATACCTTGCTAGGCCATCATTAAAATTCACTTTATCTAAAATACTTAATTCTGTCAACATTTCAAGCGTACGGTAAACAGTCGCTAACCCAATATCTGGTGTTTTTAATTTCACGAGCATATAGATTTCTTCAGCCGATAAATGATCTTTCTCATTTTCTAACAACACTTGTACTGTGGCCTCACGCTGTGGTGTTAGTTTATAGTTTGCTTCATGCAATTGATCTTTTATCCGTTGTAACGCAAGGCTTTGCTGTTCCATAGTAGCTTGCACATCCTTATTTATAATTATTATCATTTAAAAACTCAATGACCTTATATAAATTATAATTTATCTAATGTACAAAATCAACCTATTCTCAATTAGATGATTCATCTTTTATTAGGTATGTCTTACCATCTTTTTGAGTAATTCTTTTTTCTTTCATCAATGAGCCTAACGCTCGCTTAAATTGACCTTTACTGATAGCAAAAGTTTGTTTGATTTCCTCTGGTGTTGATTTATCGCTAAACGGAATCATTCCATCTTTAGAACGTTCTAAAAACGTTAAAATCATTTGTGCATCATCAGAAATAACTTCATACGCACGAGGTTTTAGTGACATGTTTAGCATACCATCTGGACGAACACCAATCACTCGGCCTTCAACAATTTGTCCAAGTCTAGGTTCTTCGTATCTCTCAGATGGATGGATAAAGGCCACATAATGTTCATCTGTAAAGACAAACGTTCCCACCATTTTTAAGCGATACACAACACCAGTAATATTTTTATTTTTCATTGTTTCTTCGTCCGCTGCTTTTGACATAGCTAAAAATGTCATATCATCTGCTAAATTAGCCCAAAGTCTTGCTTTTTCATCAACTGATAATCTCACTAATAATTTATCGCCTTTTTTAGGCCATAATGGTTTCATCTCTGGTAATTCATCAAGCGACACCACGACTTCTTTATCTGGCAATCCAATATCAACAAACACGCCTAAGTCACGTCTTGAATCAACTACTTCAGCAAATCCAAATTTATGTTGTTGAATGTCTGGAATATTAGTCGTAAAAATTCGATCATGTTTTTGATTTTCATATCCAAACCCTTCTACTATGTCTCCTATTTTAAACTCGCCTTCAGATTTATTTAAATGAAATGTCACACCATTTTTTTGCACAAAAAACAACTGATCGTTTTCATCAATAATTAATCCGCTCCACACACTACCTATTAATTCTTTCATGTATTCTGTTCATCCTTTCGTTGTTCTCACATTATATCATAATTTATTCATTAGTTTATTAAAAATTCCAATCAAACTTTTTATCGAATCGATTTAATCTGTTTATTAATACTGTAATAGAGTAAATAACCCCTACCATGAACTATTTGATTTCATCATATGCTATAACATACATAACAAAAGAGATAACTGAGTCAATACTCAATTATCCCTTTATTTTTGTGGTAACTCTTTTTTCCACATTAATGATAAAAAGCTAGTTATTAATAAAACAATAGCTGAAACATAATATGGATAAAAATGATTGATATCAAATAACATCCCTGAAGCCATTGGCCCTAATATATTTCCAAAACTTGTAAAGGTTGAATTTAATCCATTCACTGTCCCTTGTCTATCTCCTGCATGTTTAGATAGGTAGGTTGTAATACCTGGTCGCAATAAATCAAACGCTAAAAACACAACAAAAGTTGATAATACAACAACCCATTTACTATCGGTGAAAGCTATAACACCAACGAATATAGCGCTCGCAAAAAATGACACTCGAATTAATCCGACCTCACCAATTTTCTTGATAATGCCATCAAAGAAAACGACCTGACAAATTAAGGCTAATACTCCACTAACTGTAATAATCGCAGCAATTTCTGATGTACTAAAATTAAAATTGATTGTTGCCATAATACTATAGATGGACTCAAATGATTGTAAACCAAATGATGAAATTAAAATCACGATAAACGGAAATGTAAAAATGGGATCTTTTAAAATATCCATAACAGAACCTTTTTCTGCAACTTGACCATGCACTAATTGCTTCTCAGGCTCTTTTAAAATTAACATTGTCATAATAAACCCGATAAAAGATAAGATAGCTGCCGCAAAAAAAGGCACTCGCATTCCAAAATGAGCTAGAAATCCACCAACTCCAGGACCAATAATAAATCCACCACTAATGGCGGCAGATACTAACCCCATAGCTTTTGGACGTTCTTCAAATGTTGTGACGTCTGCTACATACGCGGTAACAGATGGCATGATTAATGCCGCAGCAATCCCACCAAGTCCACGAGAGATGTACAACCAACTAACAACTTGACCTAAACCAAAAATTAATTCAGATACTGCAAAAATTAACATGCCAGTTGCAATAATTAATTTTCGACCGACTTTATCTGATAAACTACCAGCAATAGGTGACACAATTAACTGTAAAACAGCAAAAACAGAAATCATCAATCCCATTGTTGAGCCAGATAAATGCATATCTTCCTTTAACATTGGCATAACTGGAATAACTAAGCCAGCTCCTAAAAACACTAAAAATAGATTTGAAATGGCCAGATACATCATATTTTTTTTATTTGTCATATGTTTTCTCCCTTCTAAAAGTCTAATCTAGACCATTCTACACACCACTTTAAAAAAAAGCCATAGTTATTTAAAAATATTTTTTTAACCCGCTTTTTATACACATAGACAAATAAAGAGCAGGAGCTAACCACTCCCACCCTTATTTTGTTAAACAATCATCATTTACTCATTAAATAGTTGTTTCGCCTTCATAGATAAATCCTTGGCGTGAATCAACTGTTAACACAGTACCGCTTGAGATAAGTGATGTTGCATTTTCAACTCCAACAACAACTGGAATATTTTCCGCAATTGCCACAACTGCTGCATGGCTTGTTAATCCACCTTCTTCAACGATAAGAGCTGAAGCTTTTTTAATTGCTGGCATATAATCTTTATCAGTTGTTTTTACAACTAAGATAGCATCTTCTTCCATAGAATCATTTGCTTCTTGAGCTGAAGTTGCTACAACTGCTTTAGCAGAAACGGCTGTATCACCAATTCCTTGTCCATCACATAATTTAGAACCAATTAACTGAATTTTCATTAAGTTAGTTGTTCCTTTTTCACCAATAGGAGCACCAGCAGTAATGATAATCAAATCTCCTTCTTTAGAGAATCCAGTTTCTTTAGCAATTTTAGTTGCTAAACCAAACATATCATCAGTTGAATCTGGTTTAGTTGTAACAGTTGGGAATACACCCCAGTTTAATGCTAAACTTCTAGCAACACGGTCAGTAAATGTTGCCGCTACAATATGAGCTTTTGGACGATATTTAGAGATCATACGTGCAGTATGTCCAGATTGAGTTGCCGCTACAATTGTTTGGATATCTAAGTTTTTCGCTGTATGTCCAACTGCTTGACCAATTGATTCAGTCATATCAGTTTTTCTATGTAATTTAAGAGCATAAGCATCACGATCTGTTAAATCAGCTTCTGTACGTACTGCAATATTTCTCATTGTTTTAACTGCTTCAATTGGGTATTCTCCAGCAGCTGTTTCTCCAGATAACATAACAGCGTCAGTTCCATCATAAATTGCATTCGCCACGTCACTTGCTTCTGCACGTGTTGGACGAGGATTTTTTTGCATAGAGTCTAACATTTGTGTTGCTGTAACAACTGGTTTACCTAAAGCATTACATTTTCTAATCATTTCTTTTTGAACAACTGGTACATTTTCTGTTGGAATTTCAACACCCATGTCACCACGAGCAATCATCAATCCATTAGATACTTTTAAGATATCATCTAAGTTATCAATACCTTCTTGGTTTTCGATTTTAGAAATAATTTGAATATGAGTCGCATTTTCTTGTTCTAAAATTTTTGTGATTTCTAATACGTCACTTGGGCGACGAACGAAACTTGCTGCGATGAAGTCAACATCATTTTCAATACCAAAACGAATATCAGCCGCATCTTTTTCAGTGATACCAGGTAAGTTAATACTTACATTTGGTACGTTCACACCTTTTTTATTTTTCAATACACCTTCATTTAATACTTTTGTTACAATTTCTTTATTAACTGAGTCAATTTCAATAACTTCTAAGTCAATTAATCCATCATCTAAAAGGATGTGGCTTCCTACATGAACATCATCAATTAAACCTGGGTATGTAATTGAAAATTTTTCTTTTGTTCCTTCCACTTCGCTCATTGCAATGCGAACAATATCCCCAGTAGTTAATTCAACAATGCCATCTTTCATATTATGAGTACGAATTTCTGGACCTTTTGTATCTAGTAAAAGTGCAATTGTTTTACCAGTAATTTTTGCCGCTTCACGAATGTTTTTAATACGTGCTCCATGTTCTTCAAAGTCTCCATGTGAGAAATTTAAACGAGCAACATTCATCCCTGAGTTCATTAATTCAACTAATGTGTCTACAGATTCACTTGCTGGACCGATTGTACAAACAATTTTTGTTTTTTTCATGTAAAAAACGCTCCTTAGTATTTTTTATTTATATTAGAATGAGATTTGATGATTTAGATCATACAAACTCAAATCTGGCTGATGTTTCTTTTCTTCTAATGTTGCCACAATGTCATTTGCCACAACTTCATTATTTAATGAACCAATACATAGTCCACCTTGACCGTCTTTAAGTAAATCCACAGCAAAGCTTCCAAATTTACTTGCTAGCACACGGTCACGTGCTGATGGAGATCCTCCACGAACAACATGTCCCAACACAGAAACACGTGCATGAAAATCACCATACTCTGCTAATTGATCTGCAAATTTATGACCAGACATAACACCTTCAGCTAAAACAATTAAACAATGTTTTTTACCGCGGTCACGACCTTCACGAATTTTTTTAGCAACTTGTGCCATATCAAAATCATGTTCTGGGATAATAATATCATCTGCTCCACCGGCAACTCCTGCCCATAAAGCGATATCACCAGCATCACGACCCATTACTTCAATAATAAATGTACGTACGTGAGATGTTGCAGTGTCACGTATTTTATCCATTGCATCTAATACAGTGTTAATAGCTGTATCAAATCCAATAGTGTAATCAGTCATTGGAATATCGTTGTCAATTGTTCCTGGAATACCAACTGCTGGGAATCCACGTTTTGTTAATGCCAAAGCACCATGATAACTTCCGTCACCACCAATAACAACTAAACCTTCAATACCGAATTTATTTAATTGTTCAATTCCTTTAAGCTGACCTTCTTCTGTTGAAAATTCTGGATAACGTGCTGAATACAACACAGTTCCTCCACGTTGGATGATATCCCCCACATCTGGAACATCTAATTTACGAATATCACCAGCGACTAAACCAGCAAATCCATAGTTTATACCATAAACTTCCATACCTTCATGAATGGCTTTACGTGTTACCGCACGAATAGCTGCATTCATACCAGGTGCATCTCCACCACTCGTCAAAATAGCGATGCGTTTCATAGTCATAACCACCTTTACTAAGTTGTACTTACTTTTGTATTTTTCATTATGTAAAAAATACTTAAATCCAAAGACTATTCTACCATTATTTTTATGAAATGTCTTCGCCTATCCTATAAAAATTGAAAAAAAATTGAAAATACATTTTTTCTTCTAATGTTTTTTTAAGAAACAGGTTACTTAAATATGATCATTCCTTCACCTAATAAAGAATGGACTTCCTTTATTAAGCTTGGTGTATTATCTACCCAATATGCTTGGTTTAGCAAGGTGTTTTGCCCTTTATGACGAAATACTAAAATAACAGGATTTTCACCATGATGTGATAATAACACACTTTGTAAATCTGCTAACAATTGATTTTTGTCATTTTCAGGTGTTATATTTATGAAACATTTCATAACGCCTTCCATATCCTTAGCTAATTCAACTGTATTGGCTATAATTTGCAATTCTTGATTGTACTTACTTTTTTCTACCTTACCACGAACAACATACACCTCATGTTCACTAAGGATAGATTGTACACTTCGATAAATAGTCGGAAACAATGTAACAGATAATTTTCCAGTTTGATCAGTTCCTTCTAAAAATGCCATGGATTCACCTTTTTTGGTACGTATCTTTTTAATATTAGATGAATAAAATAATACTGTCACTTCTTGATTTGCCAACAAATCTTTAGCTTTCACTATAGGAAGATTAACTAATTTACTTGTATAAAAATCAACCGGATGAGCAGACACATAGGTTCCTAAATAGTCAACTTCTTGCTCTAATTTTTCTTCAATTGTAAAATCTTCACACGTTTCTTTCTTCAAGGTTAACATATCTAATAAATCTACGCTACCACCACTGTATTCAATATTTTGTATCATACTATCTAGGTCAATCATTAATTGTTTACGATTTTGATGCAATCTGTCAAATGCCCCAATATAGATTAATGGTAAAATATTCGCTTTCTTTAACCATTTTCCACTTAAACGAATTAAAAAATTTTCTAATGATTTAAACGGGCCACCTTCTTTTCTTACTGTCAACATGTGTTGAATGAAATCTTTACGAATTCCTTTAACTGAAGAAAAACCATAGATGATTGACCCTTTATAAAAGGTAAAACTGTATTCACTTTTATTAATATCTGGCGGAATAATGACTAAACCTGCCTCTTTTGCTTCTACGATGTATTCATTCATTTTTGCTGGATTATTTTTTACTGAATGCAAAATAGCTTGGAAAAATGCGGTTGGATAATGAACTTTTAAATAAGCCATCTGATAGGCAATAACTGAATAAACTACCGCATGAGACCGATTAAACCCATAATTAGCAAAACGTTCAATGTAATCATAGACTTGCATCGCAACTTCTTTTGTATAGCCTTGGCCCAATGCCCCATTGATAAAATGCTCTCTCTCGGTATCAAGTACTTCTTTGCTCTTTTTACTAATCGCTCGACGTAGAATGTCTGCTTCTCCTAAACTAAATCCTGCCATCTTTGAAGCAACTTGCATAACCTGCTCTTGGTAAACAATCACACCATATGTATAGCCTAATATGTCTTTCAAGCTATCATGCGGGTAATGGATTGCTTCAATACCTTTTTTTCTCTTAACAAACGTATCAATGTTTTCCATTGGTCCAGGACGATAGAGGGCATTCACTGAAGCAATATCTTCAATAGATGTTGGTCCTAATTTACGCAGGACATTCTTAATTCCTTTTGATTCAAATTGAAACACGCCAACAGTATTTCCTTGTCTAAATAGTTCCAACGTTTTGTCATCATCTAAAGGAATATCTTCTAAAGAAAAGTGCTTGCCTGTCTGATATTCGATAGATGACAAGGCATTTCCAATAATGGATAAATTTCTCAATCCTAGAAAATCCATTTTTAATAAACCAATTTCTTCTACTTCTCCCATAGCAAATTGCGTTAATGGAATACCATTGTTTCCTTCTTGCAATGGAATTAGATTTGTTAAATCTTGATCACTAATCACAACACCAGCAGCATGAGTTGATACATGTCTAGGTAATCCTTCAATCCGTTTTGCTGTATCAAAAAGTAATTTATTTTTGTAAGAATGACCTACTAATTCGCGTAATGTTTTCGATTTATCATACGCTTCACTTAATGTAATCTTTAAATCTTTTGGAATGGCATTTGCCCATTTATTCGCTTCATTTTGTGACAAACCAAACACGCGACTAACATCTCTGACAGCCATTTTTGCTGCTAAGGTTCCAAACGTTGCAATTTGCGCGACACGATTTTCACCGTATTTATGGTTAACATATTGAAGTAATTCTTCCCGTCTGTTATCAGGTATGTCCATATCAATGTCAGGCATGGTGTAACGTTCTTTGTTTAAAAATCGTTCAAATAATAACTGATACTGAATTGGATCAACATTTGTTATTTGTAATACATAAGACACAAGAGACCCTGCAGCTGATCCACGACAAGCAGTCACGATATGATGATCTCTAGCATATTTCATCACGTCCCACACGATTAAAAAATAATCATCGTATCCCATCTCATGAATGACGTCTAACTCCATATTCAAACGTGCTTGATACGTTTCGTTCACTTGACCATTTAAGCGAAATGATAATCCCTCTTGACATAATCTATGCAAATAGGTATCAGCCTGTTCATTATTTGGAACTGGAAAGCTTGGCAATAATGTTTGTTGTAGTGGGATTTGTAAATCAATGGATGACACAATCTTTTCAATATTTGACAAAGCTTCATCTAAATTTTTTTCATGATACCATTTAGTAAAATCTACTACTTGAGGTAAATAATAATCACCAGATAATTGTTCAAAATCAAGCGATATCAGCTCTCCGCTATCAATGTGTTCTAACACTGCGACAGAGAAATCATCACTAGGATTTAAATACCGAACATCTTGTAAAGCAACTGGCGGAAGGTTATATTTTTTATAATAATAACCCCAAAAATCTCGTTCTTCCTCTTTCGCTCGTGAAACATTTATACCACCATAAACATCACATTGCTTTAATATGTCTAGTAATTCTATGGTTCTTTTCTCCATTTGCTCACTGCTTGTCGCTCGTTGCAATTGGTATAACTCATTCTTTTGCCAAGGTAGGATAGCGATTAAGTCATTTAAATCATGAAATACATCCCCTAACGAAAAGGATTCTTGCCTTTCAGTCATCGACTTTTTTGTTGCAATTTTCATTAAATGATGATATCCAGACAGATTTTTAGCTAGAAGTATGATCTCTGCTTCCGTTTCTTCTGTTGTTCTATAGGTTAACGTCATTCCAATAATAGGTTTGATGTGTTGTTTTAAACATTCTTGATAAAATATGACGACACCATGAAGGGTATCAATATCTGTTATCGCTAAACTTGTATAGCCACGATTTTTAGCTTCATACACGAGTTCTTCAATGCGATTGGTACTAGATAATAATGAATACTCTGTTCTAACTTGTAACTGTCCCAAATTCATGAAACCCCTCCATTAATTTTCTTATTTTAGTATACCATAATAATCCAATCTCTCTTCATAAACTACTCTAGGAATCCTTTACTTTTAAAGTAAAGATTGGTAAACTAATTCTTGAAAAGAGGTGCATTAAACATGGGAAGAATTGTTGTTTTTATCTGGGCAATTTTATTAGGACAAGTGGTTAGTTATATTGGTGGCGCACTTCATGGTGTGACTGATTATAACTTCACTGGAACTGTGATTGTATCTTTAATTGCTTGTGCCATTGTTATGCTTATTGGTGAAGCGGCAGCGCCAAGTAATACAAAAAAATCTAAAAAATAAAAACATGTAGGAGAATTTTTCTCTTACATGTTTTTTATTTAACGCTTAAATTCATTAATCAACTCACGTATTGATAATTGATGCTTAAAATTAAAAAAACTAATCGTAATATTCATTAAAATCAATAAACTTGTTGCAATAAAGACCGAACGATAACCAAATCCATTAGCAACAAAGGAACCAACCATTGGTCCTGCAACTTGTCCCATACTTGTAAACATTTGGTTAAAACTAAAGATACGCCCAACTCCATTCATTGGTGTAATCTTACTGATTAAGGTATTCACTGACGGCATCAATGCACCTGTTGAAAATCCTAACAGAAAACGACACACGCCTAACTGAAAGGGCGACTGAACAAGTGACATAGGAAAAATAAATAAAAATGATAAGATCAATCCACCTAACAACACATATTGACTCCCAATTCTATCTCCTAATTTCCCTAAAAATGGTGCCGAGAAAAATTCAGATACACCTGCTACAGATACAATTAAACCACTAACAAATAAAATATTATCCGTCTTTCCACCAAGTTCTCTGACATATAGTGTTAAAATAGGACTGATACTTGTCATCCCTATTTGAATAATAGCGGTTGTAATAAATAAACCAATTAATACTTTAGGGTGCTTAATACTTTTAAAAACTTCTTTGGTAGATACCATGTCTTTTTTTTCAACTGGCTCAAAGTCTTCATGAATAAAAAAGATGGTTAATAAAGTCGTAATAAATAAAATACTCCCTGTTACTAAGAAAACATTTTTTATCCCTACTGTTTGTGCTAATAACCCACCAAGTGATGGGCCAATCAAACTACCTGCTACAGCACCAGTGGCAAGAGTTCCCAAAGCCATACCATTTTTGTCCTTTGGTGCTTGGGATGCAATCATTGCCGTAGCATTTGGAACATAACCAGATAATAAGCCATTACAAAACCTCATAAATAACAACCAAAAAACATTTGGAACAAACGCCAATGAGCCCATTGTAATGGTCATTCCTGCTGCAGCTCTTATCATCATTAACTTACGCCCTTTTCTATCTGCTAGACTCCCCCACAATGGAGCAACCATTGCAGCCGATAACGCCGTTAAACTAATAGATAATCCTGCATAAAATTCCACCTTATTACTAGGTGCACCTAATTGTTCAATGTATATTGAAATAAACGGCATCACTAAACTATAACTTGCGCCTGTAAAGAAACAACCAATCCATGCAATATACATGTTTCGTTTCCAGTCAACCTTCATCGAAATTATATTCACCCTTTCATTTATGCATATACATTATACTCCAATGACCTCTAAATGAAAGCACATCGTTCATTTATTATTTATTTTATCAAAAAATTTTACTCTTTAAACATAACTTAAATAATTACTAATTTATCCTATTTTTTATCTATCATATCAAGTTGAATAGACTGTATTGATTTCTCAATTTCTTTTAATTCTTTTTTTATTTTTTTCAGGTGATCCATTTTCATTTGTTGTTTGTATTGTTCATACAATTTAGCTTCTGTTTTTGTCATGTCATCATAAAATTTTTTTCTTATTAAAGCCATTTTTCTAATCACCTCACCCATATCATACGATACTCGCTATAGTTAATCTATATAATAAACTCACATTTTATATTAAATATCGGTTAAAAAAACCTCTAAAAATTATTAGAGGTTTTGTTTATCTTTAAATGTCTTAATAACAAAGAAACTACTGATAAGTAACAAAACAAATAGAGAAATTAAGGCTACTTTCGATCCAGTACTTGTTCCTTGAATAAAATCGCTTTTCCCTGATTGGAATAACCCAACCACAATGGCAACAAATGAGGTGGAAATAGCTCCCATAAATTGTTGTAATGTACTAAAAACAGCATTCCCATCATCTTGTAAGTTTTCTTTTATAGAAGATAATCCAACTGTCATGACATTACTATAAGACAACCCAACACCAATCATAAAAGTGACATGAGATAAAATAATTAATGCAATGTTTCCCGTTTGAATGACCATAATTAACATTAACCAACCTAAAATTGCAAATAAAATTCCCACACCTATTGGCTTTTTAAACCCTAATTTATCTAAAATTTTACCAGATACTGGAGCAAACAATGCCCCGACTAACGCTCCTGGAAACATCATCATCCCTGCATTAGAAGCTGGAACCCCTTGAACGATTTGAATAAAGTTTGGTAAAACAAACGATACACCGAGTAAAAGAATTTGATAAACCAAGAATGACATCAAGTAAATAGTAAACCATGCATTTTTAAAAACAACTAAATTAAGCAATGTTTTTTGTTTATTTGTTTTATAAAATAACCATGCACTAATTAATCCAACTACTAATGCTACCCATCCTAATGGTTGTTCTAAATAACTAAAGAACATCAATAATCCAGTAAACATCACGGATAAATAAAGAACGGCTTTAGCATTAATTGAATCACTCACTGATATTTCTTCTTCTGGAATAGCATATAACCCAACTAAAGTTGACACAATTAAAACAGGAATTAATAATTTATAAATATAGGTCCAATCCAGTGTTGTTGTTAGGACTCCACCATATGTCGGTCCCATCGCTGGGGCAATTGATGTTGTTAAATTACCAATTCCTATCATCATTCCTCTTTTTTCCATTGGAACCTTTGTTAAAATGATATTAAACATTAATGGCAATGCGATCCCTGTTGCAATCCCTTGAAGTACTCGCCCAACGAGCAACATGATAAATCCACCAGCAAAAGCATCAACCACAACACCAACTAAAAACAATAGACTTGAAACCGTAAACAACTTACGACGACTAATATTTTTAATTAAATAAGATGATAGTGGTACAACAATTGAGATCATCAACAGATAAATGGTTGTCACCCATTGTACTTGTGATGTTGAAATATTAAAAGTCTCCATTAACGTTGGAAAGGTAACGTTCATTGCTGTTTCTATTAATACCCCCGAAAAAGCCATCATACCTGTCGCTAATACAGCTAAATTAACATGAAATTTTTTTTCTGACATAAGTTTCCCTCCATTTTTCCATAAAAAAAGCGAAACTTATCCTTAAAGATAAATTTCGCCTCTCTCTCGACACAAGTTAATCTTGTGTTATCTGTACGATTTATTCCTTTATTAGTTTAAAAAAAAAAATGCTACTTGTCAACCAATAAAAGTAAAATAAACTTAAAATGAATTTACAATAAAATCAAACACACCTTTTTCTTTATCATTTACATTATATGAAAAATCTGGATGCCATTGCACACCTAAGATACGATGTTTATCTGTTGAAGATTCAATGGATTCGATAATATGATCATCACTTTTGGCTGTCACTTTTAAATCAGTACCCAATTGATCAACGCTTTGAAAATGAAAAGAATTAACCGTTGTTCTGCTTCCATAAATTTGTGTTAAAATACTATCCTTCTCAAAGAAGATATCATGCGTGGCAACCCATCGCTCAATAGGAGACTGCATGTGTTTTATACGTTCTGGTTGACGCAAACTTAAATCTTGATGTAGGGTTCCTCCTAAGTAGACATTCAATAACTGCATGCCACGGCACACACCAAAAATAGGTTTTTTCTGCTTAATGGCTTCTTCAATAAGAGCTATTTCAAATAAATCTCTTTCTAATAAGGAAAGTGCCTCGCTCGATTGATTAGAGGAATAAAGCGATGGCGATACATTTTGTCCTCCAGTCAAAATTAATTTATCAACCAAATCAATATAGGTTTTAGCTTCTTTAGGTTGACTGATTGGTAAAACAAGGGGGGTTCCTCCGACTTCTTGAACTGCACGAACATAGCCCGCCGGTAAATATGAAATTGGTAAATGATGCAATACTTCTCCTGCATCAACCACTTCATTAGCTGAAATCCCTATAATTTTTTTCATAAAATTCCCCCATTTATGTGTATTTCCATTATTTTAGGGAATTTAACGGACATTGTCAATTAAAATTATTTTGGCTATAGATTGGTGTGAAAGATTTCAAGTCTTTTGGCAAAATAGTTTCATCAATTTTTGTCACAATTTTTTTCTTTTTAACACTATAGTAAAAGTACTCATCATTAGAATCTAACTTAATTACTCCAACATAACGACCTTTTATATTATAAATAGCCAAAGGTAATTCATCGAGTGATTTTTTATCTAAACCATAGTCCTCTTTCACTTCTTTTTTCTTCTCATTATCATATGAATCTATTTTACTAGTTAAGGCACTTTTAACTTCACCATATAATGCTTTATCTCCTATTGCTTTATTACCACATCCTGCTAAAAGAAATAACCCAAATAACACAATCATTAAATAATATTTTTTCATGATTACCTCCAATAATGAACATTTTACTAAATCATAACACAAAATCGATTAACCAAAAAGATATCTTTTTATTTTATTAAAATAACAACTAAAGTTTAGTGTATTGGAGGCCGAAAATGTCAAATTCAAAAATGAAAAAGAATATAAAGAAACCAAAGAACAAATTATCAAAAAAATGAGCTAAATTTAATTTTGAAAAAGATTGGAGGCCGAAAATTTTTGTATGTGTCATATTGCCCCCTCTTATCATTTCTTTAGTCTGAATACCTATTGCAATGTATTTTATTTTAAAAAATTATGTCACAAGTTATGAAATTAATAAGCTTATGTTAACACACAACTCTGGTATCATCTTTAAAAAAAATGATACCTATGATCTTTATCAAATAAAAAAATGATTTATTTAGAGGTGGGTACTTAATTTTAACGATGCAAGATGGAAAAGTGAATAAATTACCCTACATTAAAAACAGCTCAACATTACTACCTTTATTAAGAGAGGTATCCCATTTTGCTAGAAGTGAACAACATGTTCACTCACATGAAATCATGTACTAACCAAAGAAAGTAGGAAAGTAGATCATAAAAGACTGCTTTTCTACTTTTTATTTTAGTTAATTTTAAGATAAGTATCCTATTATATCTTTAAGTTAAGCAAATATTGAAAGGAGTAGCTACTTATGAAAGAATTACTTTTTCTACCATTACTAAAAATAAAACTATTTTTCTTTTTAACATAAATTAATTAGTCATCTAACTATTCTATTTCTTTCTTCAAATCATATAAAGTTTTTAACAAGTAACTATTACTTATTATAACAACAGTGCCAATTAGATAATGACTTTTTAACAAAGCCATCTACCCTAAAATCAAAAAAATTAGGCTTATAATCCACATAAAAATCATATATTTTTTAGTGTTATTTCAATCTCTTCTATGGTTATTCTAACATTCAACCTTACCTTATTGGGTAAATTACATACCCATTTCAGTTTAACATACATTTTTCAAATAAATAATATTATCATTTTATAGATTTTAATATTATTTAAAAAACTTTAACAAACCAGATTCACTCGATAAAATTAAGCATAAAAAAATAGCTAGAACCCTTACTACACAAGGTTTCTAGCTTATCATTATTAAAATTATTTTGTTTCACGGTGTCTTGCTTTTGAGAAATCACAAAAAATCATTGATAACTTCCTACTATTATATATAGAAAATATTACACATTTTAATATCATTATTAAACACTATACAAATACAAACCGTATTCAATTACGTATTCAAAAAATCTTCATTACCACGGGCGAGTAATATTATACGCAAACACTTTTTTCACCTAAACTAACCACTCTATATAACACTTAAAGGATAGTAACATTATTTTCCACCTTTGACCTGGAGTGAGTACTAAGCACCTCAGCTTTTCGCTATCACTTTGAGTGATAACGACTGCACACAAGACGATTCTAAGGCATTTAAATTTAATTTCATGAGTGATTATACCTTGCCTAAACCTCACCAAAAAAATAACCCACTAATTAAAGTGGGATATCCTTATTATGCACCTGTTATGGCTAATTTACCTTTGACAATGGCTTTACTATTATTATCTGGAACATAAGTACCATATTTAATAATTGACTGCATAGCCACCCCGAAAAATTCTAAATTATCGGTTAAAGCTCGATACTCATTAAAGCCTGCGAATGCTTTACCAATCTTATCTGCCACAAAATACGCATTCTCTCCTTTAGTAAAACGTGCGTCGGGTACTTCATGAAGTAAGAACCCTTTAAAGCTGTATAAAGTGTTTTGGTCAACGTTCACAGATGAATTTTTTGACGTTGTAGCTAATTTGCTATCAATCAAGAAGTTATAAATATCAGACGTCACATAAGCACGTTTGACATGTGTCGCAATCACTTCATTCTGTGTAAACTCTTTAGACGCTTGATTAAACATCTTAGTCACACCATCTTCAGTGAGTTCGCCTGTTAATGTCTTGCTTGCTTTTTGTGATAACTGTTTTCCGCATGATTCATCAATTAATCTGGCAATCGCTCCTGCTTGTTTCTCCATGCGTTCGGCAGTAATCTGATCTATATCATCATTAACCGTTGCTATATCAACACCCTCATTGATTGATTTGACCGCCTCATAGTCTACCTCTACATCAGTAGAAATAATTTCTTTCATTGCTCCTAATCGTCCAGCAGTGATATCTTTGCCCTTATCATAATCATTCACTTCTACGTCAATATCTGATACTTTCACCGTAAAAGCCTTATCGCTATTTCTTACACCGTCTAGGACATCTAACTCCCCAAACGAGTTAATAAAATGTGACTGTGACTTAAATAAGACGGGTAACATTTCTTTAAATTGTTTTGTATAAATTTTAACTGTCATATATTCGTTCCTCCATCATTTCAAACCGTTAATAATCTTTTTAAACGGGTCCACTCCCTCATTAGACTGGACTTTTTTCGGCGTAATGCCTGTATTTCGTTCGGTTGCCCAAACTCTTTTTTGTTCTTCTAATAAATTAATCAATGTTTCTACTTTTTTATAGGTCACTTTTTCGTCTGTATCAACTACCAGGGAAAGTTGATCACGATTCAGTGCCAACCCAGAATCTTTTAATACTTCATCCGCTTGCTGTGTCACTTCACTTAACTTAATTTTTTGTCTCAATGCTTCAATTTCTTTATCACGTTTTGTGAGTTCATCATCTTCGGATAGTTGAGGAGAATTCAATTTTGACTGGTTTTCCAGTTCTTCAATGCGTTTCAACGCTTCATCAAGTTGCTCTTTCGCTTCACGTTTTGCACCTTGTTCTTTGCCTAATCGTTTTTGAAGCTTTTGAACAATTTCATCTGCTCGATTAGGTTGTTCTTGTGTCGTACCCTCTGCAGTTGATACGTCACTTACTTCTGTTACATCTTCAACTTCTTCGGCAAAGTGTTGTAAATTCATCACAATAGAATTATTTTTCACGGAATTATTTTTCATGGTATGCTTTCCTTTCTCTCATTTAACGTCACGGGCGACATACTCACGTTGTTCTTTAATGCCTACAATCATGGAAAAAGGCAATCTTTTTTTACTAATCTGTATCAACGCCTACCGCTCTTTCAATCGCTTCTATACGTTCTTGCATATCATCCATCTCAATGGAACGAAAGGCGACATCTAAAATCGTTTTTGCCGACTGTACTCGTGCGCTAGATGTGGAGTTCTCTTTATCGTGCATAACGTCCTCTAATACCTTTACTGCGTCATTTGATACACGTTGTAAACGGCTTGTCACTTGTCGCATAGTTTCTTGTCTAATCGCTCGATATTCCTTTAAAAATATTTCGTCTTTTAAATACTTAAAACCAGTATTTTTATTAATTCCAGCGACTTCACACGCTTTTTCAACCGTATCTGTTTCAAGCAATGCTCTTAAAAACTTCTCTTGTCGTTGATTTAATATGTCTGCCATTGTTTCACCCCCATTTTTTTGATAAACGTACACAATTCGCCTATTTTCGACTAATCAACAGTAGGTACATCATCAATAAAAACCACTTTATAATTGTTTTTCTCAATGTGTTGATCTAATTCTTTTTTAGTCCAATTGTTTTCGCCATATGTCCTATCTTCATTCAAATCAATAAATAAAAGAGGAGTACCTTGTTTATCATGTATTATTTTTTCTAAAGTTTTTAATCGTTGGCTTAATTGATAGTTCATCGGCTTCACCTTTCTTCATATCACCCAATAGATACATTGACTTGTGTCGGGTTAAAATTAGGCTGTTCCGCTCTAAACTGTTCAATACTCATTTTATTGCCATTAGCGACTGCGTAAGACTTATCATCACCTAAAATGACATAGGTCACTTCTTTAACATCGCTCACGCCTAATTTCTTTTCTAATAGGCTTAATCGTTTATCTAATTGATAGTTCATTGAGTTCACCTCTTTAAAATAAAAAGAGGACAAATCAACAATTCAAAAAGAATCATCAATTTGCCCTCACGTTTTCGTGTCAGACTTGATATATTTATATGCTTATTATACCACAAATATAGCGTTTTAAGTATGTTTTCAATACTTTTTCTACTCTTTATGTTTGTAGGTTTAAATCTGTTTCGGCTTGCATAACTGCCCCGATGTCTTCAACAAACGCACTAAATACACGGCCGCCCATGCTTAACTTAATTTCAGCCGGTTGAGCGTTATTTTTCAATGTCAATTCATTGTTAGAAGATAAGTTCATATCATTCATTGAATTAATTTTCTTATCTAAGTCACTAAAATTTGCACCAATTTCAAAATCTTGGCTAAATGCAGTGTTTGCGAAATACTTCGTCATATCACCGATGTTATCTTGAACTTTTCCGAATCCTGTATTTAAACCAGCATTTAAACCGTCCATGATGGCTTTACCATTATCGATTAATAACTTGCGGTCGTATTGAATTGGCCCTTTATGTTCACGAATCCAATCAGCAATACCACCAACAAATTTTTTACCTGCTTCCCAAGTCTGTTTAAGCCCATCGATAAAGCTATCAATAACTGCTTTACCTGCTGCAAATAAATCAACATCGCCGATTGCTTTAATAGCATTTTTTATGTTATTAAAGATATCTTTCGTCCACTGTAAACCTTTATTCCATGCGTTTTTAAGACCATTTACTGCTTTATCAGCTAAATCAGATACAGTGTTTTTTATGTTATTCCACACATCACTAGCTAACTCTTTAATGTAATTCCATACATTAGAAATAATTTCTTTTTGCCATTCGAACGAGAATTTAACATATTCTACAATTGCTTTAACAAGCCCTGTAACGATGTCTTTAATACCGTTCCAAATATCACTAGCACCTTGTTTAATGCTATTCCAAATCATTTTTAAGTCGCTGCCTAAATTAGTAAAATCACCAGTAATTAAATCAATGGCAATTAAAACTGGACCCATGATAACCGCTTTAATCAGTTCCCACGCACCGCTTGCAAGAGATTTAATACCGTCCCAAACTTGCGCTAAAGAACTAGATAAGCCGTTCCATAAATTCATAAATATTTCTATGAACGGATTTAAAATCCCCATAATAACTGTTGTAACTGAATCCCAAACTTCACTAGCTTTCTCCACAACGCCATTCCAAAGATTACTTAACGTTTCTTTCATCTTGTCCCAAACATTAACAATTACATCTACTGCGACAGATATAGTGCTTTTTATACTTTCCCATACTTTTTGAGCGATTTTTTGGATTGTTTCCCAATTTTTATAAAGCAATACACCAGCAACTACTACTGCTCCTATAGCTAAACCAATTAGTCCAATAGGGCTTGTTAATAATGAAAAAACTGTTGTTAATCCACTTATCGCTGATTTGAAGTTATTTATGATTGAAATAGTTTTGTTAATAGCATTCATTGCTAAAAACGAACTAACTAAACCTGCAATAATTGGCATGAGCCAATTTGCGTTATCGCCAACAAATTTAAACATATTACCTACTAACTGTATTATTGGAGGAATATATGTCGATATTCTTTTTAATACATTTTCAAACGTTGCTCCAAATTGAGAAATGATATTTCCTATACTTTTGAAGTCTGTATTTTTTAATCCTTCGTTAATATTTGTTATCATGTCAGCTACACCACGAACAACAGCGGTTTTAGCGTTCGCTATACCAGTTTTAATACCTGATGTTGAGTCACCAGCAATCTGTTCTAACGATTTAAGACCTCCGCCACCATTTTTGTTCAAATCAATTAAAGCATCTTGAAATTCAGAAACTGAAATCTTTCCACTTGATAAGCCTTCTTTTAATTCGCCTGTTGTAACTCCCATTTGTTTAGCTAAAGTATTTAACGCAGGGCCTAAACCACTATTAATCATTGAATTCCATGTTTGAGCATCAACTTTCCCATTCGAAAATGACTGCGATAATTGCATAACTGCATTATCAACCATTGTAGCGCTACCGCCAAAACCAAGGATTCCGTTGTTTAAAGCTGAAAATATCTCTTCTGATTTACTCAAATCGTTTGTTGATGATGCTATTAATTGAACACCTTTAATAGCGGAATCTAATGGTGTTGGCAATCCATCTATACTTGCTTTTAACGCATCCATAGTGTTAGATGTTTCTTTAGCACTAAAACCCATGTTTTCAAATACCCTTTGAGAGTTATTCAGAGTATCTACGCGATCTATCGCACTACCCAATGAACTAGTAACCATATTTACTGCTCCGTCAACTAACTTGAATACACCGACACCTTTCATAATATCGCCAATTGATACACTCGCTTTTTTAGAGTTATCGTCCAGTCCACCAAGAGAATTATTAGCGTCTTTCATTGCTTTGGTAAAACCTTTATCCGTTGCGGATAGTATGGCTTCTACCGTATATGACTCCATCTTCTCACTCCTTTTTCTATAATTTTTTGAAAATAAAAAGAGAGCAATACCAATCAATTAAGATTGATACTGCTCTCAGATTTTTTCTGCCAAGCTATTATGCTATTTCTAAAATTACAGTCAGTGTAAATAATGCAATTGCTAACCAACTATAAACCTTTTCACCCTCTTTAGTGCTAAACGTTGCGAGATAAGCTATCATTGCCAGGACAAATAATATTGCCTTTATCATCAACTTGTACCCCCTCTATAATTATTTGACGATCAAAACGCTCTTTATAAATCAACGCTGCTAAACTCATATGATAAAAACTCAATTTTTCTTTTGTTCTAATCGTATCTTGTTCTAATTTTTTGACTTGTTGTTTTAAGTCTGTTTGAGGCATTTGATAATAGCCTTTAGTTAGTGCTTCCACTTGATTGCCAAACTCTCGTATCATTAATTCAATTGTTCCTGTAATGTCGTTACTTTTTCTTTTCTTTTTACCGACAACGTTGACACCTTTTTTCTTTTTCTTACTCATTTTTGACTTCCTTTCGGCTTAATGTTTTCTAATCTCTTGACAAGGACCAATTCACCATTTTGAACTTTAAGAGATAACTCACAAAAATCATATACCTCAATCACTTGTTTTTGTCCTTTTGCATTTTCAAATGTTACTGTATTTTTCATAATATCCGCTCCTATTCTTTTCTTTATAAATAATCTAACTCACTATCTACTGCTTCACGTATAAAGCCATATCCCTCTAATCGCTCTACTCCTTTTTTTATGACCTCGTTCGTCATGTCAAACACTTGCTTATCGTCACACGCTACGCCATGCGTTAATACAATATCGCTAACGGTGACATAATAATCTGAATAAGCAACTGCCTGTATATCAACAGACTTGATATATAGGAAATGGTTGATTTTTAAATAAATCTTTTCTTCACTTTTTATTATCAGCTTGCCGACTTCTAACATATGTTTTTCAAGTTCAAACTCTGCCATCTGCCGTTGTTTTCGATAATCAGATAATTCAAGATTTAATTGATCTGCTCTCACTTGGTCATTAATTGGAATACGACTATTATATATTCCACGATTAGAATCATAACTACTGACATTCTCACTATCATAGTATTTTTCTTTCAGTATCTTCAATTCATCTTTTGATAACTTCGGTAAACTATTAAATAATAATTTACCCTGCTCAATTTCGTATGGGCGTAACTTATCCCGATTTTCTTCTAAACACCGCCAATGTCTCAAATAATACTGTACACGTATATCTCTGTAATCTCTGCCCACTTTATACCCCCCTATATCGCAAATAGTTCGCTTAAAGTATCTAAGTTATCATCAAAGTCTTGCGTCAATTCCACTTGTGGTAATTTATCGGGTATCTCTATCCCTGCACGTAAACAAATCGCTCGTTCAATCTCGTCTATTTCATCCGTCAACTCATACTCTAGTTGTGGACTTAGTTCTACTGGCTTATTCTCAATAAACCTTTGATACAAGCTCTTATAATCTTCCTGGGATAAGTTGTTTAAGTATTGGATAAAATACCTCTGCCGTATCTCGTAACGCTTAATGCGTTCATCAATCAACTCTAACGCCTTGATGTGTTCTAAGACTTCTTTTTCAACTTTAAACGCTCGTGTATAAACACCTAATTCACTAAACTCTGTTCGAGTTGCCATGTTTTGAAGATAAAACGCATGCTCGACTTGATTTTTATAAATCATCAGCCTATTTATTTCTTCGGACAATCTAAAATACTTTTCCACTAATGACCAATCATCAAACATGCGCTTTTCTCTCCTTTAACTTTTTAACGTACTGACAATTTCTCGTTTATCTGATACTTTTCCAAAATCAATATACACCACATTTGTTTTAATTCTTGAAATAACTCGTTCATCTAAAATCAAGCCTAATTGCTCGATAGAGTGATTACTTGTCACAATGGTAGATTTACCCTCTCTAGCATTTAAAATGCTGTACAAGATACGTGTGACGAAATCAGACGCTTGTTTATTCGTATTCATGCTAAGTTCTGCCCCAATATCATCTAATACCAAAACATCTGCTTTATTTAGTCGTGTGAGATAATCATCTTCGGTCAGCGTATCAACATATTGGCTATTGTATGATTTGCGTATCAATTCATATAACTTAGGTACTGATACAAACAAACATCGTCTTTCATTACTAATCGCATTTATATTTGTTAATATCCCCATAGCAACATGAGACTTTCCTGTACCTGCAGGACCAAATAAAAAGACATTGCGTTGATTCTCAATTATTTTTCTTGTGACTTCTGACGCTTGTTTCTTTATGTCACTTTCTGCACTGGTTCTATTAATATAATCTTTTAGTCCTTTATCTAAGGTTGATTTACTGTGAACGATACTAAACCGTTTCAAGTAATCCTTTTTATCTTTTGTTGAGTTTAACAAGTGTTTTTCCATTTGTTCCACTTGTATTTGTTTATCTTTATTCTCTACCCAACATTTAGGACAAATCACTTCATTGTTTAGCAACATCATTGAAAATTTTTCATGTCCTGGTTTATCACAATGTTCATCTAATTCAATATAGCCAGTTTTTTCAATAATACTTGGTGGTACTTCGATACTACCCATTTTTAAAGCCATTTAATCCCTCCTAATAAGGTAAATCATCCATAAAACTCTCAATATCTTTTGACAAGTCAATTTTGCCCGCTCGTTCATAATGTTCTTGCCATTCTTTTTCTATTTTTTTCGCAGGTACTTGTTTATTGTTCTTACCTGTCACAAATTCATCTAAGTAATTACGTTGATTAAAGAATGTGCTACCTTGCTTGATATACTGTGTATCAGTTCGTTGTAGCTCGATTTGTTTCTTGTAGTCATTTATACCTTTGATGATTTGTTCATCCGTCACACCGTCTTTAATAGCTCTCTTGTATGATTCAAATGCTTTTGTTTTCCCCTGCTTCTTTGGATAGAGTTCCCATATTGATTCAAACCGATTTTTCAAACTCACTTTATCAGCTTCTTTAGAAGATGATTGATCTATATTTTTATTATCTATCTTTATATCTTCTTTATATATACTCTTAGTTACATGGGTGTTACTTTGTAACGCACTATCGTTACATTGTTCATTCATCACATCATTTTGTAACAATTTCTTTTGTCTATACCGACGAACTCTTTCAGCACTATAACTTTCTGAACCAATCATTTCAGGTACTCGATTTAAAAAATATTCATCTTGTTCTTCTATTTCAATTAATCCTTTAGCCTGTAAAAACTTCAATGTAATAGAAACATTTTCCGTATCTTCATCAATAAGTAACGCAATTTCTTCGGCAAAATCATCGCCTATGGCTTCAAAATATAATCGTCCCTCATCTTTCAAACTAGCTAATAACATTTTTAAATAGATAATTGTGTAGGTGTCTCCTCCTGCAATCTTTCTTAATAGCTTAATTTCTTTTTGATCAAAGAAATCTGTTTTTAGTTGTAACCAATAATATCTTTTATTATTAGGATTATTCTTATATTTATTACTCAAAAACTCACCATCCTAATCTTCAAACTGATTATTTTCCATTACTTCACGCCCTCCACTTGTTCATCGGGACAAATACTATTAGATACAGTTTCTAGTCGCTTAGATACGTCCTCTAGTGATAGCTCTAGTCTTTCAAGTCCGCCGCTTTGAATGAAATATTTGAAACTAAAATCATCACCATTAGCAAAAATACTATTTAACATGTCAATTAAATCTCGACTAGAATCAAGTGTATTTTTTATTCCGATTAGTTCATCAGCTTTCTTAAATAAATAATCAAACGTTACCTTATTACCATTGATTGTTAATTTTTTTTCATTCATGTTTATATCCCCTTTATTTTCAAT
The DNA here is from genome assembly GCF_024637875.1 of Vagococcus luciliae. Classification (NCBI taxonomy): domain Bacteria; kingdom Bacillati; phylum Bacillota; class Bacilli; order Lactobacillales; family Enterococcaceae; genus Vagococcus; species Vagococcus luciliae. Next base: position 1,805,275 of record NZ_CP102451.1, read on the forward strand.
TGATTGTAAAGTGAAAATACTTTATAATAGGGATAAATAGGGTTATGAAATCTATTTATCCCATGCATGCTTAAAAGATTGCCGTCTTTTATAGCATGCTTTTTTGTTCATTTAACAAATCTTCTGCTTTCTCAATTAATTCAGCTTCATTTCTGAGTGCTGTTAATTCCTTGATAACTTCGTTTAATTTTTCGCTTGTTTTATATGCGGTCACGTTGTTATCTTCATCAATTAAAATACTTCCCTCATCCGTAACACTAGATAAAATAGTGATTTGTCCGTTTACTAATTCTTGTAGATTAGCCATATCATCAAACAACTTATTTTCTAGTTCCTCATAGTTTGCTTTTTTTAGATCAATTAATTTTCCCATTCTTATATCCTCTTTTCGTTTTTATAGTTCGTTGATAGCTTTTTTCATCCCATAGCATTAATACAAATAGAATGATTGGTGTAATAATAATTAGTAACAGTTCTATACTAATTGAATAAGTAAACGCTCCTAATAGATATATCGCTAATAGTAGCCACAATCTTCTTACTCGATACATATGCTCACCTCCTTTCAATTCAAATAGATATCTTCTAATCCAAATGAATCAATTAAATCAATAATTTTTTCTTTATAGAGTTCTTGCACATCTTCAATATTTGCTGGTTTGCCATCCACTTTAAAATTTGTTGATTCTGACAAATCGTATAAATCTGTTAATTTTTCTTTTAAACTGTTTAGTTCAATCATTGTTTATTCTCCTAGCTTTCTCTTACCTACTCGCCCAAGTGGTATTTTTAATCAATTTGTTGTGTTGTTATCCATTTCTTACATTCTTTAAGATCGTAAAACTTTCTTTTTTTGATGTTACCAAATGGTAATCCCATTTTTTCATATTGTCTTAATGTTGTTGGTGAGATTCCTAGTGCTTTACTAATTTGTGTCGTATTTAATACTTTTGAGTTCATCCCAGCCAATTCGATAGCCTTATCTAATTCTTCTGTAAAAACTGAAGATAAATAATTTCTAAGCGAGTCTTCGTTAGCTAAAACTACTTGTAATTGTGGTTGAAGTGGTTTATCAGTCATATTATTCACCTCCTAAAAAATCTAAAATAGATACATCTAAAAAATTACAAATCATTAATAGTGTAGATACTTTCATATCTTTAGATCTTTTAAAATATATGTTGGCTAAAGTTGTTTTACTAATTCCTGTGCCTTTATGTACATCAGATATTTTTAACAACCTTTCACCTAATATTTTAGAAAAATTATTCTCCATATTCAAACCTCCTTTGGTTTTTTACAAGTTATCTTGTATAAATACAATTATACAGGAAAGTTTAAATTTTACAAGTATTCTTGTAAAAATACTTATTTACTGATAAAATTTAGATAATGGAGGTATAGACATGATCAGAAATAACTTATCAATTTTATTATCAGAAAGAGGTATGAAGAACACTGCTTTATCAATAAAAACAGGAATTTCCAAAAATACAATTTCTTCATTAACTCAAAATGACGGAAAAATGATTCAACTAGAGACAATTAACAAAATATGCCAGGTTTTAGATATAGATCCCGGTGACTTTTTTTCATACATCCCATTTGATTTTGAAATAATTTTTTCATTTAACAATTTCGATGCTGGTTGTATTATCAATGAATCATTTAATATCTCAGAATTTTGGATTAACGATTCAGAATTTGATTTGTTTATACGAGTTTTAAAAGGTAATGAAGAGATAGACTTTTTTGAGTTTGAATCTATTGTTGAATTTAATCAAAATAACTTGCTAATCAATGATAATAGACTAAATATTTTAACCAATAAAGTAATCAACGAAGATAAATTTAATGAAATGTGGGAAAAAATCCCTATTTCTTTTCGGATAGACATTGTGGATAAAGTAGAAGAATGTTTCTTTCAAGAGCTAACTAATCAGTTGGAACAATACTTTAAAAATAGAAATACGGATAACCTTATAGAAGATTCTGAGTGGAAATTAATAGTTCAGAATATAAAAAAAATGGTGTCTTACGATTTCGATTTTCATTAGAATATAAAAAATCTCCAACCTACCTACTCGCCCGTGGTTAGATAGGAGAATGGAACAATGGCTATATTTAAACAATACACAAAAAAAGATGGCTCTAAGGCTTGGCTATTGCAAGCATATTTAGGAGTTGATGAAGTAACTGGCAAAGAGGTTAGAACGACCAGGAGAGGTTTTAAATCAAAGAAAGAAGCACAATTAAAACTAAATGAGTTAGTATTGGAGTTTGAAAGTAAAGGACTAGAAAAACAGTCTAAAACAACTTTTAAAGACGTTTATAAACTTTGGTTTGATAACTATAAGAATACTGTAAAAGAATCAACTAGCATGACAACAGAACGTTTTTTCAATCAAGTGATTCTACCAGTATTCAAAGATATTTATATGGATAAAATAGATGTGAAGTTTTGTCAAAAAGTGGTTAATAAGTGGGCAGAAGAATATAGCTCATATCGTTTACTCATCGGCTATACTAAAAAAGTCTTTCAATATGCTACACATATCAATGTAATTAGTGATAGCCCATTCGATAAGATTATTCGACCAACAAAAAAAGAGAAAAAGAAGAAAGATAAAATTAAGTTCTATGATACTGATCAACTAAAAATATTTTTAGAGTACCTAGAACAAAAAGTTTTAAATGCCAAAGATAAAACGCTGATACAAGAATATTACGCAGAATTAGACTTGGCTCTATTTCGCTTACTTGCTTTCAGCGGTATGCGTGTTGGCGAAGCATTAGCGTTGAATTATTCGGATATTAATTTTGAAGATAATACAATCACTATTAATAAAAACTTATCTCAAACTAAGCAAGGTTATGAAGTCTCTACAACTAAAACTAAGAACTCTAACCGTATTATATCCATGGATAAAAAAACCCTTGTAACACTTAAAAAATGGCATTTAACACAGCGTAAGCTATTACTTAAAAATGGTTACAACAATAATAAAAAGCTATTTGTTAATGTAAAGGCTCAATACATGACGAGAAACGAAATATATCAACGTTCTAATAGAATCGCAGACGCTTGTAACCTGCATAGAATTGGCTGTCATGGTTTCAGACATACTCATGCGTCTATATTACTTGAAAGTGGCGAAAGTTTTAAGGGAATTCAAGAGAGATTAGGGCATTCGGATATTTCTCTTACCCTAAACGTATACTCACATCTAACTAACAAATCAAAAGAAAAAACGGCTCAAAGATTTGCTAATTACGTTAATTTTTAACAAACCGTATTCAAAACCGTATTCACTCGATAAAATTAAGCATAAAAAAATAGCTAGAACCCTTACTACACAAGGTTTCTAGCTTATCATTATTAAAATTATTTTGTTTCACGGTGTAAAGTAACTTTACGTTCACGTGGACAATATTTTTTAACTTCTAAACGTTCAGGATTGTTACGTTTATTTTTGTTTGAAAGGTAATTTCTTTCTTTACATTCTGTACATTCTAAAGTAATATTTACGCGCATTATTTTTCCCTCCGAAATAAATTAGATATTCAAGTATCACACTTGACACTTGAATATCATATCATGTTTTATTTAAAATTTCTAGTCTTTTTCACAAATTTGTTAAGGAGTTCTCCTTTACAACTTTAAAAACAATATCTATATTATTGTTTATTATATTCTTCATTATAGGCATTTATCACTTCTTTTAATATCAAGCGATTAGTCGCCATATTATCATCACTAATTTGGGGAATCATCACACTAACCGCCACTTTTGGATCATTATAAGGTGCGTAACCCACAATCGTACTATTTATAACAGATACTGCTTGATTTGTTTTTGGATCAACTGCAAACGTTTCAGCTGTCCCTGTCTTTGCTGCAATTGGGAGACTCGCTCCTTGTAATTCATTTCCAGTTCCCATTGAACCATTGACAACTTGATACATTCCTTCTTGAATAATATCAAATTCATCTTCTCTGCCTTCAATTTTACTCATTACTTTTGGTTGAATCAATTCTTTCTCTTTTCCCAATTCACCATTCTCACTATTACCATAAATTCCTTTTACTACATGAGGCGCGTATCGTGTTCCACCATTAGCCACTGTTGACACATATTGTGCCAATTGAATAGGCGTATATGCTTCATAGTTACCAAAAGATAAATCCAATGCACTGGCCATAATACCAGGAATATAATTACCATCTTTATCTTTATAATTTGTATTCAACACACCCACAGATTCTTGTGGAATATCGATTCCTGTTTTTGTCCCTAAGCCAAATTCTTCGTAGGTTTTTCGTAATTTATCAAAAATACTAGTATCCACAGGTAAAGACATCCCCGGAACGTACTCAGCTCCCATCATACCTAATGCAATTTTCATCATGTAGACATTCGAAGAAACTTCAAGTGCTTGTTGTGTTGTTAACGCAATAGATGAATATTGATTGAAAAGAGAAGCTTTTCTCGATCCATCACTAAAAACTAATGGCTCATCAATAAAGGTTTGATTGCCTTTAATGACCCCATTTTCATAACCAGCCATTACAGTGGCCGCTTTGATAGAAGAACCCGGCACAAAAGCTTTATTAATTGTTCCTAATGTATCATCTACCAATTCCCCAGTGTCTGGATCTTTACTAAGACCTACCATTGATAAAACTTCACCATTATTTGGATTAGTAACTACCACATATACTCCGGGAGAATACTGAGTTTTTCCTGCTTGTTGAAGTGATTCAAAGTGACGCTTAGCAATTTCTTCTACCTTATGTTGAAAATCAAGGTTAATTGTCAGCATTAAATTATCGCCTTTTTCACTTGCTTTCACTTCTTTTTTCGACACAATTTTTTGATCTTTATCAGTCACAACTTCGGCTTGCCCTTTCTTACCTTTTAATGTGTCTTCATATGATTTTTCAAGATAACTTAACCCTACACGATCATTTCGTTGATACCCTTTTTTCAAATATTCATCAATCTCATCTTCAGGTAACCCTTGTTTCTCAGTTGACACCGTTCCAAGAATAGAACGAATTTGATCTTTTTCAGGATAGTCTCTCTCCCAATCTGTTCCAGCAGATAGTCCAGAAATAGCCGCTGTATTTTCCCCAACTTTTGCAATTTCTTCAGGTGTCACATTATCATTTTTTATTGTGACAGGTTGCAAGGCTGCTGCACCATTTATTCGTTTGAAAATAGAGGCTTCTTTCAGTTCTTCTTGATTAAACTTAATCTCACTATCTTTCACCTTCTCAACGGTTTTCGTATATAAATCACTATTAGACAACTCTTGTCCATTCGCATTTACTTTGTCAGAAACCGTCAATCGTTTCTGTGCCTCTGCTAGATTATCTGGGTTAGATAACCAATAATCTTTTTTATCTCTATCCGTTAACTTATCTGGTTCAATATCAATTAATTTGACAATATCCTGACTTACTTTACGAATGTCATTTGCATTCATTCCCGCTGATCGAGTAAATAGAATTGCTTGTGTGGCTTTATTTCCAACCAAAACATTTCCTTTTGAATCATATATATATCCTCTAGGTGCTTTTTCTTCAATAATTTTCTTTTGACCACTCGAGACAATTGTTTTATATTTTTCTTGATTTTTAATTTGCAAATCAGATAATTTCACAATTAACATAGTAAATAATATAAACACAATAAAAAACAAAATATCTAGTCTGATTGGGACATGAGATTTCGTTTTTTTTCCTTGTTTGATTTTACTGAATAAAAATTTCCCTTTATTTCTCTGGCTCATTGATTAATTCTCCTCATTAATGGTCGCGTAAAATACCCCCATTATTATACTGTCAAAATAAAGTATCTCACTGTTAATTATTTTTTTCAATGAAAAAAAGACGCTTTGTAAAATTTTTAATATTTCTTCTTTTATTCTAAAGAAAAAGACTGGTGAACAAGATCATTCATCAGTCTTTTTGGTAGTGTTACGATTGATGGCGTTGGTATGTCTCAAAATCATGTGGATATGGATTATCATCGTTAACAGAGCCTTCGCTGGTACTAACAATATTCCACTCTCCCCAATCAATATAAGGAAAATAAGTATCTCCTTCAAATGTTGATTGAATCAACGTACGATATAATACATCAGTGTGAGGCAAGAATGTTTTATAAATCTCACCACCACCAGTGATAAAAGTAATCCCATCAAATTCTTCGGCATATTTCAATACATCATCTACCGAATGCATGACAATCGCACCATTTCCATCATAAGATTGGTCTGATGTTAACACGATGGTTTGACGGTTAGGCAATAGATTTTTACCCATCCCTTCAAACGTTTTTCTTCCCATCACAATCGTATTATTTTCCGTCATTTGTTTGAAAAATTGTAAGTCATCTGGTAAATACCACGGTAATTTATCATCTTTCCCAATTAATCCATTTTCATCTTGAGCCCATATAGCTGCTATCATATTTCTTTATTTCCTCCCAAATTTCCCCTACACCGCAATTGGTGCCTTAATACTCGGATGTGGCTGGTATCCTTCAATTTTTATATCATCCATTTCAAAATCAAATACAGATACTTTTTCTTTATTTAACCATAGCGTTGGCAACTCTCGTGTTTCTCGTGACAGTTGTTCGTTCATCTGTTCTATGTGATTGTTATACAAATGAGCATCCCCTAATGTATGAACAAATTCACCTACTTCTAAATTTGTTTCATGTGCAATTAAATGGGTTAATAAAGCATAACTTGCAATATTAAACGGAACACCTAAAAAGACGTCTGCACTACGTTGATATAATTGACAACTTAATTTTCCATCTGCTACATAAAATTGGAATAATGTGTGACATGGTGGTAAAGCCATTGATGGCACATCTTCTGGATTCCATGCTGACACGATTAATCGTCTAGAGTCCGGAGTGTGTCGAATCATGTCAATCACATCTTGTAATTGATCGATAGTGTCTCCTGTTGACGTTTTCCAACGACGCCACTGAGAACCATAAATATTTCCTAATTCGCCATATTTCTCAGCAAATTCATCATCCTTTAACATTTTTTCTCTAAAAGAAGCCATCTCTTTTTGGTACGCTTGATTGAATTCTTCATCTACTAAACATCGACGACCAAAATCTGTCATGTCAGGTCCAGTGTATTCCTCGCTTTTAACATAGCGTTCAAACGCCCACTCGTCCCAAATATGATTGTTATTTTCTAACAAATATTTAATATTTGTATCACCTTTAAGAAACCATAACAATTCACTCTTCACTAAAGAAAATGGAATACGTTTGGTTGTCAACAGAGGAAATCCTTGACTTAAATCAAAACGCATTTGGTAACCAAAAAGACTTTTTGTCCCAGTACCTGTACGATCAGTCTTTTCATGACCTTTATTTAATATCTCTCGGCCTAATTCTAAATATGCTTCTTCCATAATTACCCCTCAAACAATTATTTATTAATCAGCAAATTCACTAAGATATTCCCATCTCTCAAGTTTTTCTTCAAGAGTTTGTTCGGTAGTTGTTAGTGTCGCTTGCAAATCTTGTAATTTTATAGCATCACTACTATTGTCTAACATTTGTTCGTTCAACGACTCAATATTTTCTTCTAATTGGGCAATATCTTCTTCAATTGTGTCCCATTCAATTTTTTCTTTATAAGTCAATTTCTTTTTTTTACCATCATTAGATACTACTTTATCAACTTTTTTAGTTAGAGTTGATTTAGTTTTCTCAACTGACTCTTGCTCATCTGTCTGCTCAACATAATCACTCATTGAGCCATAAAAAGTAGTCATGTTACCTTGGCCTTTAAAAATGAGTAACTTATCCATTGTCTTATCTAAAAAATAACGATCATGACTGACAGCAATGACTGCGCCTGGAAAATCAGACAAATAATCTTCCAAAATAGTCAATGTTTCAACATCTAGATCATTCGTTGGCTCATCTAATAATAACACATTTGGTTGTTGGATTAAAATGCTAAGTAAGTACAGACGGCGTTTCTCGCCACCTGACAATTTACTAATCAATGTCCCATGCACATTTCTTGGAAATAAAAATCGCTCTAACATCTCTGTGACACTAATCACTGTACCATCTTGTTGTTTTACTTCTTCAGCAATTTCTTGTAAATAAGAAATAATGCGTTTGCTTTCATCTAATGTATCATTGGTTTGGGTATAATACCCAATGTTGACCGTTTCTCCTAACTCAATCACACCACTATCCAACGTTAAATTCCCAGCAATAAGATTTAGCAAGGTTGATTTTCCAGAACCATTTGCTCCTGTAATGCCCAATCGTTCATTAGCTTGGACTAACAGTTCAAAGTCTTTTAAAATAACTTGATTAGCTATTTTAAAATTAGCGTGTTCTATTTCAATGACTTTTTTACCTAATCGTTTTGTACCAGCTGAAAATTCTAAGGTTCCTTTATCACTTGAACCACTTACTTTATCTTTCAAATCATTAAAACGATTAATTCTAGCTTGTTGTTTCGTTCCACGAGCTTTTACGCCAGCTCGCATCCAAGCAAGTTCTTGCTTAAATAGTTGTTTATTTTTGTGTAGGCTTTTCTTTTCTTGTTCTTCACGTTCTGCTCGTTGCAATAAATAAGCTTGATAATTTCCTGTGTATTCGTGTAATGTTCCATCAGCTAATTCAAATATTCGATTCGTCACACGATCTAAAAAGTAGCGATCATGTGTGATCACGATGAGTGACCCTTGATAATGATTCAGATAGTCTTCTAGCCATTGAATCGTTTCATAATCTAAATGGTTGGTTGGTTCATCTAACAGAAGTAAATCAGGTGATTGAATTAAGACTTGTGCCAATCCTAGTCGTTTTTGTTGTCCACCAGAGAGCTCTGATACTTTTTTATCTAAAAATAAGATGCCTAATTTATTTAAAATGGTTTTAGCACTTGTCTCAGCTAACCAAGCATCTTCTTTATTCATTGCTTCTTCAGCTTTTTCGTAAGCTTTTTGTACTGCTGGATTTTCTCCATCTTGTGCCAAATCAACCAATGCTTTCTCATATGAACGAATGGCCTTCATAACAGGTGTATCATCATCAAAAACAGCATCTAATACTGAAATATCTTCAGAAAAGATGGTATCTTGAGAGAGGTAACCAATTTTATAATCATTTGGGTAATCAATCGATCCTTTTTCTGCATGATCTTTTCCTGATAAAATCTTAATCAACGTTGATTTACCTGTTCCATTAATTCCGATTAATCCAATACGATCTTTTTCTCTTATTAAAAAAGAAACATCATCTAATAATTGTTTTGTTCCGTAATTTTTATCTAAATTATCTGCTCGTAACAGCTTCATTTGATCACCCGTCTCTATTTAATCCTAATCAGTTTATCAGATTTATCTTCCCTTCACAAGTTGATATCGTATGTGGTACTTGGTAATATAAATGATAAAAACACTTCACAGAAAGTCTTTTATGACTTTCTGCGAAGTGTTTTTATTTATTAATTTGTTTCAATTAAACCATATTTGCCATCTTTACGTTTGTAAACAATGCTTGTTCCATTTGTTTCTGCATCTTCAAAAATAAAGAAGTTATGACCTAACATGTTCATTTGTAATACTGCTTCTTCGCTATCCATAGGTTTTAATGATAAACGTTTTGTTCGAACAATTTCTAAATCTGGTTCGTCATTTTGTTCTGTAGAATCACTTGGAGCAAATACCATTTCTTTGGTTACATCTAAGGCAGTCTCTCTTGATTTACGGTTAATTTTTGTTTTGTATTTTCTAATTTGTCGCTCCAATTTGTCGACCACTAAATCAATACTTCCGTATAAATCTGGAGAAGTTTCTTCAGCTCTAAGTACTAAGTATGGTAATGGAATAGTTACTTCCACTTTAGCATTTTTATCAGAATAAACTTTTAAATTAACATGTGCTGTTGATTCAGGCACATTTGTAAAATATTTTTCTAATTTGCCAATTTTTTTCTCTACATATTCTCTTATGGCTTGAGTAACTTCAATGTTCTCGCCTCTTACATTGTATCTAAACATAACTATTACCCCTTTCATCTATCACTAAAACTAAAAAGATAAGAACATTTAGGTCTTGATTAACTACTCTTATCTTTCTTAACCTTATTATATCGAACTTATCATAAAATGACAAACACTTTGATAGAAAACGCTTCATTATTTTCACCTTGCTAAGGAAAACGTTATGACTTTTTTGGCATGTTTACTCAAAAGATAACGTTTTGCCTGTAATATCGTACTTCCTGTTGTGTAAACATCATCAACTAAAATAATCGTTTTTTGATGGATAATATCTTGGTCAGATTGATTTATGTAAAACGAATGAATCGTTTTAAGACGTTCTTCTTTTGTTTTGCCTGATTGTTTCCTCGTGTGTCTTCTTTTTTTTAATATCGGATCATAATCAACACGTGCATCCTCTAACAGTTTTTCTACTTGATGAAACCCACGATCAGCTAATCGTTTTTTAGATAAAGGAATGGGGATAACCATATCATAAGTCAACCGTTTAAACACCTGATTAATATCAGAACTAAAAGCTTTTGCTAGTGTACGATTTCCTTGAAATTTATAACTGGTCATAAATTCACTCATAGCCTCATTGTACTCATATAACACATAATGTGACTCCAACACCATTTCGTTGGTTTTCCAGTATTGACAATCCTCGCATATCATTTCTTTTGATATTTTTTTACAATAAACACATCTCTGTTCAATCGACGAATCAATTAACTTAAATTGATTAAGACATGTTTCACAACAATGATTCTTAACTTGACTTCCTAATAATAATTCTCGAAATGCTAATTGGTTCTTTAACAGACTCTGACACAACACACATTTCATCTTTTAGCCTCTTTGTTCATGTGTTTAATTTCTTTTATAGCCGACATAATGGTTTGATTTTTTCCTTCATGTAAAAAGATGACGTTTCCACTTGGATAATCAATACTTCGACCCACACGCCCTGAAATTTGCACTAAACTCGCACGGTTAAATACTCGGTGATCAGCACAAACTACCATGACAGAAATATTTTTAAACGTTACCCCTCGTTCTAAAATCGTTGTACTTAATAATAAATCAATCTCTCCTTCTCTCATTTGTTTCACTACTTTTTCTCTATCACGCGATGATGCATGTACCATTGCAACCTGTTTTTCCTGCCATGTTTTCTTGATAATAGGATAAACCATAGACATTAAAGCAATATCCGGAAAGAAAAGAATATAAGATTGATCACTTGCTTCTATTTCTATCCTCATTTTTTGAGGTAATTTTCCTTTCCGTAAATTTGTGGCTAAATTCCGACAATAGATTGTTTTAGGAACAGGCAAGTCTTGTCCATGAAACCGTTTAGCCAAAATACTTTTTTCCGTATTAGAATAATTCTCTAGTCTTGGATTACTCGTAGCAGTTAGAAAAACAAAACATCCCTTTTTTTCTAATGACTGTTTTGCTACATACTGTAATTCATCAGAATGAACATAAGGAAACGCATCTGCTTCATCTATAACCAACACATCAAAATAACGATAAAAACGCATAAGTTGATGTGTCGTACAAATAATGAAAGATGCGCCATTATATGTTTGAGACGAGTGGCCATATAACAAATTTATTTCCGTATCTTGAAATGCCTCTTTCATTCTAGGATACAATTCTAAACACACATCAATGCGTGGTGTTGCTATTCCAATAACTTTTCCATCTGTCAACACTTGCTCTATTAAAGGAAATAGCATCTCTGTTTTACCAGCTCCTGTCACAGCATGAACAAAATGATGTCGTTTACGACGGTAAGAATCCAGTATTTCTTGAGAGATGCATGCTTGCTGTTTAGTTAGTTCCCCTTGCCAAAAGCAATGCGTTTTTTGTGACTTTTTTTGAGGGATTTTTGGGATACGATATAAATAATTTTCACTTGTAATCCTTCCCATATTAAGACAATAATCACAATAAAAGCCACCATTTATCTGACAAGAATCTTGATCATTGACATGCCCACAACGACGACAGATAATATTTTTTTTATCATACGTCATCGCTTTAACTTTTTTTATGCTATTATCCTTTTTTAAGTATTTTCTTAATGGATGAGGTATTTCTTGTTTTAATAACTGACGTCCCTGCAATGTTTTATACAATATTATCTCCTCCTATAAATAATCTACGCATTATACTAGTGACTCACTTTTAAATAGACTATAATAAGGATAAATTTGATTATAGAAAGGGTATAATTATGAAGAAAAAATTTGTTATTGAATCTTTAGATGGTAATACAGATTTAAATGGTGTTATCTGGCATACTTCTACTAAAAAACCAAAAGCAATCTTACAAGTCGTACATGGAATGGCAGAGTACATCGAACGATATGAACCATTAGCTCACTATTTATCTGCTCATGACATACTAGTCATTGGACATGATCACCTAGGTCATGGTGAATCAGTTGATATGGATAATCCTCTACATGGTTTTTTCTGTGAAGGTGACAGTGCCTCTATTGTAGTGGAGGATACTTTTCAAATTACTCAATATGCAAAAAGTCGTTATCCAGATACTCCTTTGTTTATTTTAGGTCATAGTATGGGATCATTTGTGGTGAGAAACTATTTAAAAAAATACTCACATCTTGTTAAAGGCGCTATTTTAATGGGTACGACTAACCGACGTAAAGAGATAAGTTTGGGGGTTAAAATGGCAAAAGGATTGAATACAGTCTCTCCTAAGACAAAAAATCCTGCTATGGATAAATTATTGTTTGGCTCATTTAATCAAGGGTTTAAACCAGCTCATTCTCCTTTTAGTTGGTTATCTAAAAACCCTGATAACGTTGAATCTTACGAACAAGATGAACAGTGTGGGTTTATTTTTACAAATAATGGGTACTATACACTTCTTTCTCTTATGGATGACGCCACAAAAAAACATTGGTTTATAACCATCCAACGTGATTTGCCCGTGTTAATCATTAGCGGCGAAAAAGATCCTGTTGGAAACTATGGAAAAGGCCCTAGAAAATTAGCTCTAGAATTGAGTGACAATTACTTTAAGGATGTCACACTTCGTTTGTATAATGATTTAAGACATGAAATACTGAACGAGAAAGAATCGCTAGATGTCACATTAGATATTTATGATTGGATGTGTCACCGACTATAGAAAAAAGCATGACTTTTCTATTATTGAAATGTCATGCTTTTATTTTATTCTTTTTCTTTAAAGGTTGATAAAATATCATCTAGTCCTTGAATAGTCACTTCTTTTGGATTTTCTTCACTTGTCCATGCACCAAGATTGATAAAATAATCAGGTGTTTCTATCAAATAAATTCGATAGGTTAAGACACGATTTTTATTATCTTTCATTTCAACACCAAGATAATAGGCATCCCACCCATTTAGTTCTTTTTTTTCTGGTTCAATCACAACAGTCGCGTTAGCATCACTTAATTTTTTTAAATAGTCTGTTTTATAGTCCTCTAACGTCTTATTTCCTTTTTCTTCAAATCCCGCAGACATAAATGACTTAGAATCTTTGTTTCCCAATAAAAAAGCAATGGACTTATCACTGTTTGGAAATTTACGCCAACCATCAAGCATGTTAAACTGATATTGATGATGATCATACTCTAAGGTATAAACAAGTTTATCTTTTTTATTAATGTCACTTGTCATATCTGTACTTGAGTTATGTGTGGTGTCATTCTTTGTAGATGTACAGGCACTTAAGACGAATACCATCACTAACACTAACAATCCTATTCGTTTTTTTTGCATAATCATTCTCCTTTTAAAACATTTTATTAAATTAATTTTTTGGGGGTTACCTATATGCTATTAAATTACTATACCATAAAACAAGATGGCGATTATGAAATCGTCATAAAGAAATCGTCTTTTATCTGCCACTTAAGGCGAATAGAAACAGAAGATGAAGCAAAAGAAATCATTCAACAAATAAAAAAAGAACATTGGAAAGCTAATCATAATTGTGTCGCTTATGTTCTTGGAGATAAACAAGAAATCCAACGTTCTAGTGATGACGGTGAACCAAGTGGAACAGCAGGTGTACCGATGCTGGAAGTGTTAAAGGTAAAAGAACTACGAAATGTTTTGGCTGTTGTTACAAGATACTTTGGTGGTACAAAACTTGGTGCTGGTGGCTTGATTCGTGCTTATAGTTCATCTGTTTCTGAAGCCATTGAGCACATCGGGTTAGTCGAAGGAAAATTGCAACAAGAGATGATTGTGACAGTGGACTATTCCATCCATGGTAAGTTAGAACATTTTCTAACTAATCACCCCGAATACATCCTTAGCGACACCGAATTTAGCGATACAGTTACCTTACATATTATGGTAGATGAAGTCAGTGTGACAACTTTTGAAGAAAGTATTACAAACCTACTGAATGCTCAATTTTCATTAAAAAAAGGGGAGTTAGACTACTGTGAGGTTCCAATAAATAAATCCTAGAGCATTATTGCTCCAGGATTTATTTTTCTAAGTAAAATTCAAAACGCTCACCTGCGTATTGACTTCTAACGTATTCAAATGGTGTACCATTATCAAAATAAGATACTTGTCGTAAACGTAAGACTGCATCACCTTTTTTCAATTCTAAATAATGCGCGATTTTTTCAGATGCATTTAGCGCAGATATCGTTTGAGAAGATTTTCCAATCACTCCATGTCCTTGACTAGCCATTACGTTATATAAAGAACGTGTGATTTCCTCTTTACTAAAATCTTCAATCAAATGATGAGGAATGCTTGCTACTTCAAAACAAATCGGTATATCATCTGAATAACGTATTCGTTCCATTTTTAAAATCTTTTGATCTTTGGTCAATCGTAGTTTTTCCATTTCACTGGAGCTTGGTGCAGTCACAAAGTAAGACAGTGTTTTACTAGAAGGTTGGCTTCCCTGAGAACGAATAATATCTGAAAAACTAGTCGTTCCTATCATCGTCTCTTGTACTTTTTGCCTTGCAATATAAGTACCGGAACCAATTTTTCTCTCCAGTATTCCCTCGTCTGCTAACGTTTGAATAGCCTGTCTTAGTGTCATACGACTCACACCAAATACTTCAGACAATTCCCTTTCAGAAGGTAACCTGTCACCAATCTTCCAGATACCATCTTCTATTTCTTGTTTTATCTTATCATGTATCTGAATATAAACAGGTAACTTTGGAGTCATTTATTCACGTCCTTTTAAATGTCATTATCTATATTATAGCTATTTTTATAATCAATGACAACATTATATATCATAACGAAATAAAATAAAAAAAGGAGTAGTTTCCTACTCCCAATAACTTAATGACTAATTAATAATGACTTTTTGCACGCCATTTACGTTGATTTTGCTTCAATTTTTCATTTTTAGTTGGTGCATCGTATTCTTTTGTTGGAAATACCATTTGAGCTTTGTCTTTGATAGTTTCCATTACTTCATTACTTGATAAAATGTCACGATATTCTAGAATTTGAGATACTAATTTTTCAGATAATTCGCCCATGTGATTAAATCTCCTTTATAGTTAAGTTAATATACCTTTATCATACCACAAAAGAAAATAAAAAAAAATCCAACACCGATTTCAGTGCTAGATAATACTGGGCTAGCTGGATTCGAACCAACGAGTGACGGAGTCAAAGTCCGTTGCCTTACCGCTTGGCTATAGCCCATTAATAAAAATGGAGGGGGGCAGATTCGAACTGCCGAACCCGAAGGAGCGGATTTACAGTCCGCCGCGTTTAGCCACTTCGCTACCCCTCCGTATCAATCAAGTTTACCAACCCGACTTCCATATAATAACGAATTTCAAAAAAAAAATCAAGTACTTTTTTAATTTTTTTTAATTATTTAAATTCCAATATTTTAATGCTTCCTCGTAGGCATCGTCTTGTGTTTTGTATACCCCTAAAATACCATCTGTCGTTTCAACTTCAAATTTTTTATCTGACAATTTTGTTACTTTTCCAATTACTTTTTTTCCAATTAACAATTCATCATGAGTTGTTAATTCTTTGATTTCAACTTCAACTGGTTTATTTTTTTTCATCTGTAATATTTCAGTCCTTTCATGCATCGAACTCATATAGAATACCATATATTTTTGCCTTTGTTAAGAGAAAAAGAAGCTTTTCAGCTTCTTTCAGTCTCTAAACACATAATAACGTCATACTGATTGTCAATCAGTGATTTTTCTAATTTAGTGGCATTTTTTTCGACAACTTGTATCACGACAATAACATTCTTTTCTTGACGATACACAACAATCTGAACGATATTAAACTTATCTTGAGCTAATACTTTTGTTAAATCAGCTAATACACCTGGATGATCGTCTTTAATTGAAATCGCAACACGTGTCCCATTCTCTCCATAACCAGTAATAGCTAAAAAAGCATCAAATGCATCTGTACTAGTGATAATACCTTGAATAGTCCTGTTGACATCCACAACAGGCAACACACCAATATTATACTCACGCATAATTTTAATCGCTTCTTCAATAAATTCATCGGCTTTGATAGTATGAACGTCTTTGATCATCACATCAGCCACTGTCATTTTATTTAATAAATAATTGACTTCATACACACTTAAACTTGTTGCTTTTGAGGGCATGGCTTCTTGAATCGTTCCTTCAGTTACTAAGCCTACTAATTGATTATTTTTTATGACTGGTAAACGATGAATATTTTTTTGTTTCATTAAATCCATCGCTTCAAACACAGGTGTCTCAGGGGAAATCGTAATCACTTCTGTTGACATATAGTCTCTTACTAACATAACTCTATCCTCCTAAATATGCTTTCTGTACTTCTTCACTTTCTAACAGCTCTTTACCGCTTCCTTTAAGCACTACTTGACCCGTTTCTAATACATATCCTCTATCAGAAAGTTTCAAAGCCATGTTGGCATTTTGTTCGATTAAAAGAATGGTTGTTCCTTGTTTGTTAATCCGTTCGATAATATGAAAAATCTCACGAATAAAGATAGGTGCTAATCCCATTGATGGTTCGTCAAGTAAAAGTAAATCAGGTTTCGTCATCAACGCTCGCCCCATAGCAAGCATTTGTTGTTCTCCACCTGAAAGTGTTGCGGCATCTTGTTTTAATCTTTCTTTCAATACAGGGAATGTCTCAAAAATATAATCTAAAATTTCTTTTTTCTCATCATGATTATTATGAATAAAGCCACCAAGCTCCAAGTTTTCCATAACCGTCATCCCAGCAAAAATATGACGTCCTTCTGGAACTTGGACTAAACCACTTTTCACAATAGCCGGAGCTGATTTTTTCGTTAGATCTTCATTATTAAATGTCATCGAACCACCTGAAGGTTTTACTAAACCCGATAAACTTTTTAGAATGGTCGTTTTTCCAGCACCATTAGCCCCAATTAAACTAACGATTTCACCCTTATTTACTTCAAAGGACACATCTTTTACTGCTTGAATCATGCCATAATGTACCGATAAATTTTCAACTTTTAACATTACTCTTCACCACCTAAATACGCCTGAATAACGCGTTTGTCTTGCTTAATTTCTTCTGGTGTTCCAGAAGCAATTAACGCCCCATACTCTAATACATATAGTCTCTCACAGACTTCCATAACTAATGACATATCATGTTCAATCAATACAATTGTCAACCTAAATTCTTTTTGAATTCGTTTAATTAATTGCGTCAATTCTTCCGTTTCTTGTGGGTTCATTCCAGCGGCTGGCTCATCTAAAAATAAAATGCTCGGTTTTGTGGCTAACGCTCGGACGATTTCCAAGCGACGTTGTTCTCCATAAGGTAAATTTTTTGCTAAATTATCTTTCTTGTCTTCTAATTCAAACAAACCTAATAATTTTGTTGCTTCTTCTATCATTTTATCTTCTTTTTTATAAAAAGAAGGCAAACGTAACATACCAGATAGTACACTTTCTTTAGCATTAGCTGTCATAGCAATTAATACATTATCAAGAACTGTTAGATCTTTAAACAAGCGAATATTTTGAAACGTTCGACTAATACCTAATTGTGCAATTTTAAATGGGGAAATACCATTTAACGTCATTGTCTTACTGTCATGTGTTAATTCAATACTTCCAGAACTCGGCTCATATACGCCTGTTATCAGGTTAAAAAGTGTTGTCTTACCAGCACCATTAGGTCCGATTAAACCAATCAACTCATTATCACCAAAATGTAAATTTAAATCTTGAATGGCAGCTAATCCACCAAAATTCTTTGTCAAATGACTAATGTTTAACTCAGACATGTTGTTTACCTCCTTTACTCAATAATTTTTTCACTGAAAATTCTTTTGTTCCTAATAAGCCTGAAGGTTTAAAAATCATGATGATAACTAAAGCAAAGGCATAGATAATCATACGGATTGCACCAAAATCTTGTAGGTACATATTCAACATACCAAGTAAAACGGCCG
Organism: Vagococcus luciliae; assembly: GCF_024637875.1. Lineage (NCBI taxonomy): Bacteria > Bacillati > Bacillota > Bacilli > Lactobacillales > Enterococcaceae > Vagococcus > Vagococcus luciliae. Next base: position 1,823,798 of record NZ_CP102451.1, read on the forward strand.
CTACAACAGTCCCTGTCATACTTCCAACTCCACCAAATACTACAATGATTAGAATATCAATTGATTTCATAAAATCAAAGTTCCCTGGCACAATCGTTTGAACATAACTTGAATACATACCACCAGCAACAGCTGCGGTCATGGCACCAATCACAAAGGCAACCACTTTATACTTCGTAACATTGACACCCATAGACTCTGCTGCGATTAGATTTTCACGAACAGATAAGGTTGCTCTACCTGCTGCGCTATGAATATAATTTGTAATCAAAATCAATGTGATACAAACAAATAAATAAACCATTGACCATGTAACAAAAGGAGGAATACCAAATAATCCGGCGGGACCATTAGTGATTTGATCCATATTCATAATCAATGAGCGAATAATTTCAGATACACCTAATGTTGCAATGGCTAAGTAGTCACCAGAAAGACGCAGAGTTGGAATACCAACGAGTAATGCGACAATTCCTGAAAGAATACAGCCTAAAACTAATCCAATTAAAAACCCAACAATTGACGGCATCTTTATTGTCATAATTGCCGTTGTATAGGCTCCAATCGCCATAAATCCTGCATGTCCCAAAGAAAATTGACCAGAAATACCAATAACTAAGTTAAGTCCTGCCGCTAGAATAATGTTGATACCAATCATTACTAGTGTTGTTTCGACAACAGGTGACATCAATCCAGTTGAGTAAGTTATTGCCAGAATGGCAAAAATAACAACCATTATTGCTAACCAAATACCATTTATTTTCAATCGTTCTTTCATTGTTATCACCTACACTTTTTCCTTAATATTTTTACCTAGTAATCCAGACGGTTTAACGAGTAACACAATAATTAAAATCAAGTAAACGACTGCATCTCGATAAGCAGTAAACCCTAAAGCACTGACCACTGTTTCAATAATTCCAATGGCAAATCCTCCTAATGCCGCTCCTGGAATAATACCGATTCCTCCAAATACAGCCGCAATAAAAGCTTTAAGTCCCGGAGCAACACCCATCATTGGATCAATACTATTATAGTAAAGTCCAATTAGCACACCACCTGCTGCTGCTAGTGAGGAGCCAAGTGCAAAAGTAAACGAAATGGTATAATTTACATTTATACCCATTAATTGAGCTGCTTCAGGATCGACACTTGCCGCACGCATTGCACGCCCCATTTTTGTTTGTTGAACAATAAATTGTAATAAAAGCATTAAAAATAGTGATGTCACGATAATGACAATTTGAATTTTACTAATTTGAAAAATTCCTAAATCATAGGTTATATTTTTCATTAATTGTGGATAAGGTCTTGTATCTGCTCCCACAAAGTAAATCATTAATGATTGCAGTAAGAATGATACCCCTATCGCTGTAATAAGCGCTGCAATACGTGTTGAATTTCTAAGCGGACGATATGCTAAAAATTCAATCAACATCCCTAAAATCGCACAGATAATCATAGATGTTAAAAGTGTTAAAACTAAGCCAAAACCAAAGTTATTAGCCACATAGTACCCAATAAAGGCACCAAGCATATATATTTCACCATGAGCAAAATTAATTAATTTTATAATGCCATACACCATTGTATACCCTAGAGCTAATAGTGCGTAAATACTTCCTAATGAGAGTCCATTGACTAATTGTTGAAGGACATTCATTGTTTCCCCTCCTTTTGAAAAACCAAGGAACCAAAAACAGTTCCTTGGTTATCATGTTTTCTTACGGATTAACAACATCAGCAGATGTTTCTTTACCATTTTCAAGACCAATAACAACAGCTGGTTTTTTAGGATTATGATTTTTATCCATTGTCATGGTACCTGTCACACCTTCAAAGTCTGTTAGTGTTGCTAAACCTTTTGTTAAAGCTTCACTTGTGTTTTCTTTTTCAGCTTCTAAAGCGGCTTTAACCATGTAAACAGAATCATATGCTAACGCATTAAATGAGCTTGGTGTTTTACCATACTCTTTTTTAAATGTCTCAATAAATGTTTTTACTTTATTTGAAGCAGGTGCTTTTTCAGAAAAATGAGCAGTATAGTAGATATTACTCATATTTTCGGCACCAGCAATATCAATTAATTTAGAATCAGAGAATCCATCAGCCCCAATAATTGGTTGTTCAATTCCCATTTCACGTGCCTGTTTGATGATTAACCCAGCTTCTTCGTAATAGCCTGGTAAGTAAATAAAATCAAAATCTTTGTCTTTAATTTTTGTTAAAATGGCTTTAAAATCTTTATCTTTTGCATTAAATTTCTCATCTGCTACAATTTCGCCTTTAAATGTATCTTTAAATGATTTAGTTAATCCTTTTGCATAATCACTTGATACATCTCCAATGATCACTGCTTTTTTCGCTTTCAAGTTATCAGTCGCATAGTTAGCTAAGATAACCCCCTGGAATGAATCTTGGAAACATGTTCTAAAAATATATTCTTGCACTTTATCATTTACTACAGTGATGGAATCATCTGTTGCTGATGGCGTGATAATTGGTACTTGAGCTTTTGTTGCGTTTGGACTAGCTGCTTTGCTCGCACCTGATGTTGCAGGACCTATCATTCCAATGACATTGTCACTTGTTGTTAAACTTGTTGCGATTGTTGCTGCTTCGGCAGTATCACTTTTATTATCTTTTACAACTAAATCAATTTTCTTACCGTTAATCCCACCGGCATCATTGATTTCTTTCACTGCAAGTTCTGCACCTTCTTTTTCTTGGTTACCATAACCAGCTACAGCCCCTGATAATTCCATATTTAAACCAATTTTGACTGTATCAGCATCTTTTTGTGACTTCGTATTTTGAGCAGTTCCTCCACCCGGTGTTCCACAAGCAGATAACAATAATGTTGCACCCATAAGCATTCCTATAATTTTTTTCATTTTACTTTCCTCACTTCTTTATTAGAATTAAATAAGTTATTTATTAATATAAATTAATATTAGATATAAGTCAACAGAATTTTCAGACAATTCTAAAATAAAAAAATAGACCGTTAATAAACAAGGTCTACGGTAGCTTTTAAGTCATTTATTTTTTTTCCTTTTATACGGTCCACGATATGTTTCATCTGGATTTTTTCTGATACTAAATTTTGGCGGTACATAATCAATACCACCTTTGACAAAAGGATGACACCTTAAAATACGAGCTGTCCCCATGATAAACCCTTTAATCGCTCCATGATAATTTACCGCATCAATCATATACTGAGAACACGTTGGATGATAACGACAACTTTTAGGAAACAAAGGAGAAATAAATTTTTGATAAAAACGAACAGGTAAAATGATAATTTTTTTCATAATATCTTCCTAACAATTTAAAAAATAACCACCAACATAAGAGTTGATGGTCATTAGTTATTTTACAAAATCTAGTATATGGTGCCATGTCGATGGATTCAATGCATCACTCGATTGCCCTTTTCCAACATAGACATACCCTATAAAAATACCTAGGAAAAATAATCCAATCAATAATAGAATCACAAAAATAACTAGCATCAATTGTATGACTACTCTTTTAGTTATTGAACTCAATTAAATTTCCTCCTTAATTACAGAGCTTAACTTACTACTTCTACCACTGACTCTTTAGCAACATCTTCATCAATTCTTTCGATTGTTGCACCTAGGTTGGCTAATTTTTCATGGAATTTATAGTATCCACGGTCTAAATGCTCTAATCTGGTCACTCGTGTTTCATCTGTTGCAACTAATCCAGCAATAATCAGAGCTGCTGCTGCTCGTAAATCTGTTGCACTAACTTGTGCTCCTTGAAGCTTTGGAACACCACTAATATAAGCCACACTATTGGAAATACGGTATTTAGCACCCATACGTTGTAATTCGTCTAAATGTTGGAATCTATTTTCAAAAACAGTTTCTGTTAACACACTATCCCCTGAAGCCAATACCATCAAGACACTCATTTGAGCTTGCATATCTGTTGGAAATCCAGGATGTGGTAATGTTTTTATATCCGTTGGTTTCAAATATTTTGGTCCAATGACACGGATCCCATTTTGTTCATTAATAATATCTACACCCATTTCCACTAATTTAGAAATTAGAGGGCTATTATGTTCTGCCACAGCATCTTCAATAAAAACATTTCCTTGAGTTACAGCTGCTGCTACCATAAAGGTTCCGGCTTCAATACGATCTTGCACCACGCTATGCTCTGTTCCGTATAAGTCAGTTACCCCTTCAATACGAATCGTTTCTGTCCCAGCACCAACGATTTTAGCACCCATTTTATTTAAATAAATTGCTAAATCGACAATTTCAGGTTCTCTTGCAACATTTTCAATCACTGTTATCCCTTTTGCACGGACAGCAGCCATCATAATATTCTGAGTTGCTCCAACACTTGGAAAGTCTAAATAAATTCTTGCACCAACTAATTCATCAGCAACAGCTTCAATGTATCCATTTTGTTGCGTAATTTTAGCTCCTAATGCTTGAAACCCTTTCAAATGTAAATCAATCGGTCTTGTACCAATAGCGCACCCACCAGGCATCGCAACTTTAGCTCGACCAGTACGAGCTAAAAGTGGTCCCATCACAACAATAGAGGCTCTCATTTGGCTAACATATTCAAATGGAGCTTCTGTTTCTAATTCTTTTGTTGCATCGATTTTAATCGTATTTTCTTCTTCAATAAATTCGATATCTGTATTTAAGTACTTAATAACATTATTCATTGTAAACACATCAGACAAAATTGGAGCATTGGTAATAGTTGTTTGTCCTTTATTAGCAAGTAATGCTCCGGCTAAAATAGGCAATACGGCATTTTTTGCTCCTTCGATTTTAACGCTTCCTTCTAGGCGATTTCCACCGCGAACTGCTATATATTCCATTAATTTTTCCCTCCATAAATATAAGGAACTTATTACAAATCCTAATCAGTATACCATGATTTTATGGAAAAAGAAATTCATTCATATTTTCCTAATAATTTTCTTAGAGAACAATTCCTTCAAAAAAATTTCGCACTAGAAAAATTACCTCTAAAAAGAAGTTACTCACTTGAAACCCAATTGCTACAGATAAAAAAACATAAGCTAAACGGATTTGTCTATCATACTGTATTCCTTTTTTAAATAAAACATCAAGTCGCAACGAATTTAATGTCCAAAAGGTTAAGTAAATAAAAATAAAATGGCTCAAGATCCTAACTAACGCATCAATTCCAAAAACTGACATATCCTCACCTCCACTTCCATTATAAAAGAGAAGAAGGTAAAGAAACAAATGTTTCTTTACCTTCTTTTATTCGCCACATTAAGCCGATTTAACGCTCGATAGAGTGCTATTTCAGCCCTAGCCATATCAATCGATTGATTTTGCTCGTTTTTAGCAGCTTCAATTTTTTGTTCTGCACGCTTCTTAGCTTGTTCAGCTCGTGAGATATCAATATTTTCTTCTGTTTCAGCACTGTTAGCAACAATTGAAACCACGTTGTCACGCACTTCAATAACGCCACCATTTACTGCAACCCAGTCGTTAACATTTTCTTCTCTATCAATCCGTACAGCATCAATTTTTAAAGGGGCAATCAACGGGCAATGTTTGGGCAAAATACCAAGCGAACCTGCTTGAGTATTTGCAACCAAAAATTTTGCTTCGTGCTCGTAAATCAATCCATCTGGCGTAACAATATTAACCATAAAGGTACTCATAATGACTTTCCCTCCTTGTTAGTAGCCCATTTTTTCTGCTTTTTCAACTGCTTCTTCAATGCGCCCAACACTTCTGAAGGCTTCTTCAGGTAAGTGGTCATATTCGCCGTCTAAGATTGCTCTAAATCCTTTAATTGTTTCATTCAATGGTACATAACTACCAGGTTGTCCTGTAAATTGCTCAGCCACGTGGAAGTTTTGTGATAAGAAGAATTGGACACGTCTAGCACGTCCTACTACTACTTTTTCTTCATCACTTAACTCATCCATACCAAGTATCGCAATAATGTCTTGCAATTCTTTATAGCGTTGTAATAAACGTTGAACCTCTGTGGCCACTTTATAATGTTCTTCACCAACAATATCTGGCTCTAAGGCACTTGATGATGATGCTAACGGATCTACCGCTGGATAAATCCCTTGTTCTGTTAAACGACGTTCCAAGTTAGTTGTTGCATCCAAATGCGCAAAGGCTGTTGCTGGAGCTGGGTCAGTATAGTCATCGGCAGGAACATAAATCGCTTGAATTGATGTGATTGATCCATCTTTTGTCGAAGTGATACGTTCTTGTAATTGTCCCATTTCAGTTGCTAACGTTGGTTGGTAACCAACAGCTGAAGGCATACGTCCTAAAAGAGCTGACACTTCAGAACCTGCTTGAGTAAAACGGAAAATGTTATCAATAAATAGTAACACATCTTGTTTTTCTTCATCACGGAAATATTCTGCCATAGTCAAACCAGTTAAAGCTACACGCATTCTGGCACCAGGTGGCTCGTTCATTTGTCCAAACACCATGGCTGTTTTCTTGATAACACCAGATTCTTTCATTTCAAAGTAAAGGTCGTTACCTTCACGTGTACGTTCACCGACACCGGCAAACACTGATAACCCACCTAATTCTTGAGCAATATTGTTAATCAACTCTTGAATTAACACTGTTTTACCTACTCCAGCACCACCGAACAGTCCAATTTTACCACCTTTTAAGTAAGGAGCTAGTAAATCGATAACTTTAATTCCTGTTTCTAATATTTCAGAGTTTGTACTTAATTCATCAAAAGCAGGTGCTTTTGCATGAATACTATCTCTTTCAATTTCGTCTCCAATAGGTTCACCTAAGTCAATAGTTTCACCTAATACGTTAAAGACTCTACCCAATGTTTCAGGACCAACTGGAACACTGATAGGACCTCCTGTATGAAGAACTTCCATTCCTCTTTGTAGTCCGTCTGTAGATTCCATTGCAATTGTTCGAACGATTCCATCACCAATTTCAAGAGTTGTTTCTAACACAACTTTATCTTTACTTCCAGCTTTATAAACGATTAACGCATCATTTATATCAGGTAATGCTTGGTCTAATGGAAAAGCCACGTCAACAACGGGACCAATGACTTGGGCTATTTTTCCTACTTTCATCTCAACAATTCCTCCCCGTCATTATTCTAAAGCAGCTGCTCCACCAACAATTTCTGTGATTTCTTCTGTAATGGCTGCTTGACGTGCTCGGTTATAAGAAATGGTCAAATCATCAATGATATTTGTCGCATTTTCTGTGGCACTCTTCATAGCAGTCATACGGGCAGCGTGCTCTGCAGTTTTAGAATCTAAAACTGCTCCATATATTAAACTTTCAGCGTAAAGGGGCAGTAACGTATTTAAAATAGCGTCTGCTGAAGGTTCAAGAGTATACTCTTGTTCGTACGTTTCAGCTTCTTTAGCATCTAAGTCAACAATTGGTAAGATTTTTTCTGCTCTAAATGATGAGGATAGTGTATTAACATGATGGTTATAACATACATACAATTCATCAAACATCTCACTATTATACATTTGTAAAGCAGAGTTTACGATACGTCTTACCTCACTATAACTTGGGTAGTCGCTCAATCCTCTTAATTCATAAGCTACTGGTAAATCACGATGCTTGAAGAAATCTGAACCTGTTCCTCCAATAGCCATTAACACCACATTCATGCCGTCTTCTTCGTCTTTTTTGATGATTTCTAACATGTTTTTTAAAATTGAACTGTTATAACCACCTGCTAAACCTTTATCAGAAGTTACTACAATATATCCAACTGTTTTAACTGGTCGAGCAATAAGCATTTGCTGATACATTTCCATCTCTTGCTCAAAACCAGAGAAATCAGAATTATCTATCGCAGTTAACTGTGAAGAAGCCAAATGAGTTGTCATACTTCTTACTTTAGAAGCATACTCTTGAAAGCGTCTTGATGATTGTTCAGATTTCGTCAATTTAGAAGCTGCGACCATTTGCATGGCACTTGTAATTTGACTGGTCTTTTTTGTTGAAGCTATTCTCTTCTTAATATCAATAAGTGAGCCGCCCATGTTCAATCACCACTTTCTAAGATTGTTTTACTTCATCTGCAACAGAGAATTCACTAGAACTAAAAATCCCTTTAAATTCATCAATTGCTTTATCCATATCTTCTGGATTTGGTAATCCTTTTGTTGTACGGATAGTATCAAAGATTGCTGGATAGTTATTATCCACGTATTCAAATAATTCACGTTCAAAACGTAAAATATCTACTACAGGAATAGTATCCAAAAATCCATGAGTCAAGGCATAAAGAATTAAGACTTGTTTTTCAACAGCCAATGGTTCATGCACATTTTGTTTTAGTACTTCAACAGTTCGTTTACCACGGTTTAATTTAGATTGAGTTGCCTCGTCCAAATCAGAACCAAATTGAGTAAAGGCTTCTAACTCACGGTAACTTGCCAAATCAAGACGAAGTGTCCCAGCAACTTTTTTCATTGCTTTAATTTGAGCAGAACCCCCAACACGTGATACTGATAACCCAGCATCAATCGCAGGACGAACACCTGAGTAGAACAAATCACTTTCTAAGAAGATTTGTCCATCCGTGATAGAAATAACGTTTGTTGGAATATAAGCAGAGATATCTCCCGCTTGTGTTTCAACAAATGGTAAGGCAGTCATAGAACCGCCACCTAATTCATCACTCAATTTTGCTGCTCTTTCAAGTAAACGAGAATGTAAGTAGAAGACATCCCCAGGGAACGCTTCACGACCTGGTGGACGACGTAATAGTAATGAGATTTCACGATAAGCTGCTGCTTGTTTTGATAAATCATCATATACGACTAATACGTGTTTTCCATTATACATAAATTCTTCACCCATACTTGCTCCAGCATAAGGTGCTAAGTAAAGTAATGGGGCTGGTTGTGATGCACTAGCAGATACAACAATTGTATAATCCATTGCACCATATTTTTTTAAGATTTCAACTTGATTACGTACAGTTGATTCTTTTTGACCAATCGCAACGTAAATACAAATCATATCTTGATCTTTTTGATTTAAAATTGTGTCGATAGCAATTGTGGTTTTACCAGTTTTACGGTCACCAATGATTAACTCACGTTGTCCACGTCCAATTGGTACTAATGCATCAATTGCTTTCCATCCTGTTTGTAGTGGTTCTGATACTGATTTACGAGCCATAACACCAGGGGCTGCTGCTTCAATTGGTCGTGTTTTAGTTGTAGCAATATCTCCTAAACCATCAATAGGTTGTCCTAAAGGATTAACCACGCGTCCAATTAATGCTTCACCAACAGGTACTTCCATAATACGTCGTGTACGTTTTACTTTGTCGCCTTCACGTATCTGTTCAAAATCTCCTAAAATGATAATACCGACACTATCATTTTCCAAGTTTTGAGCCATACCATAAACACCATTATCAAACTCCAATAATTCTCCCGACATGGCATTTTCTAATCCGTAAGCACGAGCAATACCGTCACCAACATAGGAAACTGTTCCAACTTCATCTACTGTTAACGATTCTTCGTATTTAGCAAGTTGTTGTTTAATATGCGAACTAATTTCTTCCGCTTTTATACTCATGTATCTCACCTCTCACCTTGTCGTTAAACATAAACATCAAGCCAATAATTTAGCATGAATATTATTTAATTCTGTTCTCACACTTTGATCAATGATTCGATGTTCTGATTCGACAATCATTCCACCCATTATGCTTGGGTCTAATTTTGGTCGTAAAACAACTTTATTTGCATGAAATTGTTTTGCCAAACGTTTTTCTAAGTCATGTCTTTGTTCAAGTGATAATGCAACAGCTGTGGTTACATTTACTACAATGATACCAAATTGATCATAATAAAGATGCTCATACTCATCAATAATATCAAGCATTTCATTCATACGACCATAATCATAAACAGTATGGATAAATTTGGCCAATGTATCACTAAAACTATTTTCTAAATCTTTTACAATATTAACTTTTTCAAAAATTGATAAACGATCATCTGATAGTATATCGCCTAAATCTGGTACTTCATGATAAACTTCTCTAAGTTGTAATAACTCTTGGTAGATTTCATTTATCATATTTAGTTGAGTTGCTTCGGTAAATAATGCTTTACCATAAGTTCTTGCGACACTAAATTTCTTATTCATTGTCATCAACTCCTAGCTTATCAATACTTGATTGAACCAACTCTTGATGAGCACTAGCTGACAATTCCTTTTTAAGTATTTTAGAAGCAATTTCAACAGATAAGTCTGCGACTTCTTTTTTAGCATCCGCCAATAAACGTTCTCTTTCAAGACGTAAATCTTCTTGGGCTTGTTTTTTCATTCTTGTTGCATGTTCTTGAGCTTCTACAATAATCGCATGAGCATTATTCTCAGCAACATCTTTTGCTTGAGCGATAATACTTTGTGCTTCAGTACGAGCTTCTTTTAATTCCACTTCTCTTTGTTTGGCTAAATTAGCAGCGTCTATTTTTGATTGTTCTGCACTATCAATATCGCCAGCTATTTTGTTTTCTCGTTCGTCTAACATCTTTGTTAGAGGTCCCCAGGCAAATTTCTTTAACGCTAATAACAATACAAGAAATGAAACAGAGACAAATAAAATGGTACTAAACGTTGTTTGTCCAGAACTTGCAATCACTAATTGATTCATCATGTGATTACGACACATCCTTCCCTGACTTTCATTTAATTACAACTTTTTAACCCTTGCTTGTATATGTTATTTAAATAATAATAATAAGGCAATAACGACACCAATGATAGGAATCGCTTCAATTAAGGCAACCCCAATAAACATCGTACTTCTTAATTGACCTGATAATTCTGGTTGACGTGCCATTGATTCTAATGTTTTAGAGATAACTTTACCATTACCATAACCTGCTCCGATAGAAGCTCCTAAAACTGCGATAGCTGCTGCAATATATTGCATAACAATTCTCCTCCTAAAAATGTTTTTATACGTTTACTTATACTTCTTCTACTTCTACTTTATGTGAGATATAAACCATCAATAAAGTAGCGAAAATAAATGCTTGAATTCCACCAATGAAAAGCGAAAAGGCTTGCCATATCACTTCAAGTGGCAGAGCCAAAATAAATTTCGTTGGACTACTTGATCCTAACCCTGCAATTAACGATAGTAACACTTCACCTGCAAAAATATTACCGTAAAGACGTAAACCAAGCGTTAATACATTAGTAAATTCTTCTATTAACTTGATTGGTAATAAAAAGCCGACTGGTTTCATATAACTATTAACAAAGTAACCTTTAACACCTTGTTTTTTGACCCCATAATAATTAGCCAAAATAATCGCAATAAATGCGAGTGTTAATGTTACGGTTGGATCAGCGGTTGGGCTCTTCCATAATGATATATCACTTGGGAATAAAGTCACTTTTGTAATGAGTCCTAAAGTATTTGATACTAGTACAAACATGAAAAAAGTAAATGCCAATAAATGGTACTCTTTTACTTCATTCTTCTCAACGTTATCACCTACGATACCACGAACAAAGTCAACGAGTGCTTCCATGACATTTTGTTTACCAGTAGGTTTAAGCTTTAAGTTTCGTGTACAAAAATACACTAATCCAAAGACAATCAAACAAGTTAATATAGTCATACTTACGACCGTTCCATCAAATGTTAAACCTCCAATGGTAAACAACCAGGATTTTTCTTCCACCACATTTCACCCCTTTTCTTCTAAATATTGAAACAAATTCAGAAGTTTTTTAGCTTCTGTAACAGTGTATGAAAAAATGTTTTTTGATGCATACATTTTTCCACATAGGAATACCTTGATAGACTGTTACTATCGAAACTATAATACCACCAAATGATAAATAACACAAAGTAAATCGGTAGAATTCTCACAACTTTCATACAAAAAAATTGACAAATGAAAACTCGGTTAAAACATACTCAGAATAATGAAATTTAACCTCTTTTTTAACCTAGTTGTTTTTAAAAAGCCTTACTTTTTATCCCCTAATTAGTCACCTCCATAAAAAAAGCATAAAGACACCTACCAAAATGATTATCTTTACACAAAGAATTAAACTTTGGTCGTTTGATAATTCACTTTAGCAAGTGTCATCAGCTCAGAAATTCCGAGCATTTATAAGGAACAACATCCTTATCTACACCCCTATGCTAACATGCTTGGCAAAAAAAGACAAACAACGACTAAAATGTACGTTGTTTGTCTCTCAAAGCTCGGTTAATTTCGCGGTTCATATCTTTTCGTTTTAAATCTTCTCGTTTATCATATTGCTTTTTCCCTTTTGCTAATCCTAGTAACACTTTAGCAAAACCATCTTTAATGTATAGCTTTAATGGAATCAACGTCACGCCAGGATTTTTCATTTCTGTTTCAATTTTGATGATTTGTTTCTTATGAAGCAATAATTTTCGCGTTCTTAATGGGTCGTGATTAAAAATATTTCCTTGTTCATAAGGGCTGATATGAACATTCATTAGATAGGCTTCTCCATTACGAACTCTAGCAAAACCATCTTTTAAGTTAACACGACGTTGTCTAATGGATTTTATTTCGGTTCCTTGAAGCACAATACCTGCCTCAAAAGTCTCAAATACTGTATAATCATGACGAGCCTTACGATTTTGAGCAATTAAATTTCCTTCACCTTTAGGCATGAGTCATCCCTCACTTTTTCTTTTTCTTCGGTTTTTTATTTACAGATTTATAAAAAGGTTTTTTACCATTCTTGCCTTTTTTTCCCTTTTTAGAATCATCTGATTTGCCAAATGATTTTTTTTGATCTTTGCGTCGATTTGATGAAGATGACTTTTTATTTTTTTTCGGTAATTCAATTTTTTCGGTCAATGGTTCCGCTGATAACAAGTCAAAATCGATTTCTCGTGTGTCAACATCCGCTTTAGTTAATTTCACACGAACTTTTTGACCGATTTTATATACTTTACCTGTTCGCTCACCAACAAACGCCATATGAGTTTCAATAAAGTGATAATAATCATCTTTCAACTGATTAACATGAACTAACCCTTCTATTGTATTAGGTAATTCTATGAACATACCAAACTTAGTAATGGATGTGATAATACCATCAAATTCTTCATCAACTTTATCTTGCATAAATTCTGTTTTCTTCAGTTTATCGGTTTCACGCTCAGCTTCAACTGCTCGTCGCTCCATTTTAGAACTATGATCAGCAATCTCTGGAATTAACTCGTCCCATTTTTGCTTGATTTTATCTGTTACTTTTTCTTTTTCATATGACTTGATTAATCGATGAACAATTAAATCAGGGTAACGTCTAATTGGTGAAGTAAAATGGGTATAGTCATCTGCGGCTAATCCGTAATGACCCACCGGATCTTCAGAATATTTTGCTTGTTGCATACTGCGAAGTAACATCATACTCACAACCGGTTCTTCTGGTCGTCCATTCACTTGGTCTAACACTCGTTGCAACTCTTTTGGTGATACCGCATCTTTTTTCCCTTTTACCATGATACCAAAATTTGTCATAAATTCTAAGAAACGCTGAACTTTTTCTTCTTTTGGATGCTCATGAATACGATAAATAAATGGCAATTGTTTATCCATATAAGTTTTCGCGACTGTTTCATTTGCAGCTAACATAAAGGACTCAATTAGTCTTTCAGCTGCTTTTCTTGTACGTAATTTTATATCTATCGGATGACCTTCTGCATCTACCACAATATAGGCTTCTCTATCTTCAAACGAGATTGCCCCACGATTTGCTCGCTTGCTCTCTAGAATTTCGTGTAACTCATTCATCAAATGAAACATTGGAACAAGTTCACTATATTGTTTGATTGTGTCATCATTCGTTCCTTCAATAATATCATTCACTTCATCATAGGTCATTCTAGCCGTTGAATGAATCACTGTTTCAAAAATATCATGTGAGACAACATCCCCCTCACCATTTATTTCCATTTCACATGCCATGGCTAAGCGATCTACATTTGGATTAAGTGAACAAATACCATTTGATAATTTTCTAGGTAACATCGGAATGACGCGGTCAGTCAAATACACACTCGTTGCGCGATCACTTGCCTCAGCATCTAACGGGCTATTTTCTGTCACATAATGTGACACGTCTGCAATATACACACCTAAAAAGTAATTGCCATTGTCTAATTTTTCAACCCGAACGGCATCATCTAAATCTTTTGCTTCCGCTCCATCAATTGTGACAACCACTTCTTTTCTTAAATCCACCCGATGCAGTAATTCACTTTCTAATACTTCATCTGGTAATTCTTCTGCTTGTTTTAATGTGGCTTCATCAAAATCAGTTGGAATTCCTAGTTGTAACACAATTGATAAAATATCCATCCCTGGATCATTTTTGTGACCAATAACTTGTTTCACTAATCCTTCAAAGCTATTAGTATAGCCGACTTCAGGATAATGCGTTATCTCAACAGAAACAACACTACCATCTTCTGGTAATAAACCTTCTGATGCAATGAAGACTTTATAGCGACTTAGCTTTTTATCTTTTGGCGTTACCACACCATAAAGACCGGTCTCTTGCTGCTCGCTTTCAGTAAAGAGCGTAAAAATCCCAACAACTTGACTCATGCCACGTTCGATTATTTTAACTACTTTTCCTTCTGGCGCTTGATCTTCTAATGGATTACCAGGTTTTAAAACTTCTATCTCAACCTTATCCCCTTCCAGAGCATAAAACGTATCATCTCGACTGACAAACACATCCGATTCTTCACCTTCGACCGTTACGAAGCCGAACCCACGCTCATTTGAACGAAACACACCTTCTAAAACAGTGTCTTTTGTCACTATTTTTATTTTTCCTTTTTGATTAAACGTCACAAGTTGCTCTCTTTCCATCTGAGCGATAGCTTGAACTAATTCTTTAAAATCATTGCTTTTTTGTAAATCTAGCATTTCTGCTAATTGTTCGACTGAAAATGATTTTTTTTTACTAGAGGTCATTGTCTCTAAAATTGTTTCTTTTAATGTTTTTCTCATACTTCCTCCTATTCCCATGATAGTTTCTGAATAAATTGAACCACATCTTGTTCAAATTGAATTTTATCATGGCTCACTGTGATGACATGAGTGCTATTTGGATACCAGTGTACTTCAACAAACGCCTTTTTCATATCTCTTGCCGCATCATAAACCCCTTCTGCACGTACCATTTCGTCCTTGGCTGATTGTGCAAGAAAAATTGGTTTTTCTACATTAGGTAATCCGGCATAAACGGTTTGGACTGTTCCACTAATATCCTTTAGTTGAGTATCTAAAGGTTCTTTTATTGTATCAATTTTTTGTGTTTTTTCTTCTATTGAAAGATTTAATTGATCATAACGGTATTCACAATATTTCAAAAAATTAGGATAAATATTGGTTGCATCCGTTGGGTCAAGTGGAGAAGAAAATGCTCCTCCGCCAACAAATAAATCAGGATAAGTTTCAAGCAACTTCATTGCAAATAATCCACCCATTGATAAACCAAATACAGCAAATTGTGTATGCCCTTCTTCTTTTAAAAAGTCTACCGCACGCTTAGCATCTTGCCACCATACATCAGACGTTTGTTCTAAAATATCCATTGGATCGTTTGTCCCATGACCTGTAAACATTGGAGCATAAACAGAATAACCTGCTCTTTCAACTCTTCTAGCTAATGCTCTGACATCATTTGAACTTCCTGTATAAGCATGCAATAATAACACAGCTTTATTGCTTACTTTTGAATAAAATGGTTCTATTTTCATTTATTTAACTCCTTCCAAACATATCTGCTAAATCATTATAACAATAAAAAAATCTCCTGTCATAACAGGAGATACATTAACATTATTTTGATGACAAATACGCAAGCGCAATAGCCACTGCAACCCATGCAATACCCATAACCGTTGTTGCACGTTTCATAAATGCTTCAAACCCACGAGCTTTTGTTTTACCAAATAATTCAGTTGCACCACCTGAAAACGCACTAGCAGCACTATTTTGCTTACTTGGTTGCATCATCACAGCAATAATAATTAAAATGGATAAAACTAACATTAGGGTTAATAGAAATTGATACATATTAACTCTCCTTATCTTGATCTCTAATCATCTGCTCAATTTTATCATACCTTTTTCAATAATACCAGTACGAAACAAACGGAAGATTATTTCATCTTACCGCCTACCGCATAGTTTCCTTTTGCCATATCAGAAATAACAATATGTACATTTTCAGTTTTTGCTCCAGTATTTTTAACAATGGCTTCTGTCACGTCTTTTACTAATGCTTCTTTTTGTTCTGGTGATCTTCCTTCTAATAATTCAATATGGACAAGTGGCATATTAAAACACTCCTTTTATTCTTTTATCTTATTATAACAAATTCCCTTATAATAAGTCTAAAATTTTAAAAGGACAATATTGTTTCTATTTTCGCCCTATTAACCTTATTTTTGACTAAAAGTAGGGATAGTAAGCCAAACAAATAGATTTTAACATAAACTCTCACTATACTCATACATGCATTAAACATCAAAAGGAGAGACACCATGAAAAAAACATTACTTATTCTATCTGCATCTTTATTATTTATTTTAGGTGGTTGTACAAGTGAAAAGAACGCAACTGAATCAAGCAAGAAACAATCGGATGAATTAGTTGTTGCCACATCTGGTACACTGTTTCCAAGTTCTTACTATAATGATAAAAACGAACTCACAGGTTATGATATAGAAGTAACAAAAGAAATTGGAAAACGACTAAATAAAAAAGTAACCTTTAAAGAGTTTAACGTTGATGGAATGTTATCTGCTGTTCAAACCAATAAAGCTGACGTGGCAGCAAATGATTTTTCAATCAATAAAAAACGTGAACAAAAATTTAGCTTATCAGAACCTATCAAGTATTCATTTGGTAGCATGGTTGTTAGAAAAGAAGATAATTCAGGTATTGCCTCTTTAGACGATATAAAAGGAAAAAAAGCAGCTGGAGAAGCCTCTACAACTTATATGAAAATAGCCGAGTCTTTAGGTGCTACATTAGTGAATTACGACAACGCAACAAATGATCAATACATGACCGACTTAGTTAAAGGACGTACAGATGTCATCTTAAATGACTACTATTTACAAAAAATAGCTGTTGCTGCCCTACCTGATATGCCTGTAAAAATATTAGAAGATGTTTATTTTAACCCTTCATCTTCAGGACTTGTTATAAACAAAGACAATACAGCGTTAAAAAAAGATATTGATTCAGCGATTTCTGATATGAAAAAAGATGGAACTTTAGCAAAAATTGCCACATCATTTTATGGCGAGGATATTTCTAAAAAGCCATCTGTCACCATTTCAAAAACAATTGAGGTTGAATAGCCATGATAATTGATACAAAATTACTGGTTGAGTCTATCCCCTTTGTATTAAAAGGATTACCTTATACTTTATTAATCAGTATCGCATCATTTTTTCTAGGGAATATTCTAGCGAGTTTGATTTATTTATTACGATTACTCAATCATAAAGTAATCAACCAATTTCTAATTATTTACTCGTCATTTTTTAGGGGTATTCCTGCTATTGTCTTACTTTTTGCCTTATATTTTGGTTTACCTATGCAACTAAATCCTATTGTAGCGAGTATTCTGTGTTTTGGTTTGACTAGTAGCGCTTTTTTATCTGAAATTTTTCGTAGTGCCATGAGTAGTGTCAACCAAGGGCAGTGGGAGGCTTCCAAGGCTCTAGGTATGCCAAAATTGTTAATCATCCGAGAAATCATTATGCCTCAGGCCATCCGAATTGCCATCGGTCCTATGAGCAATGTCGCGATTGATTTAGTAAAAGGCTCTTCTCTAGCAGCAATGATTACGGTATCTGAAATTTTTCAGCAAGCAAAAATTATTGGTGGAAGAGAATTTAATTTCTTATCCATGTACTTTTTAGTCGCTTGTATTTACTGGGGACTTTGTATAATCATTGAAAAAATTCAATATGCTTTAGAAAAAAGATTTCCTATATTATCGTAGCTTTCTAATTAAAATAACAGCATTCCCTAAAAAAATAGGGCATGCTTTTTTTGTCTGAATTAATTAGTCCTACTATCGACAATATCCTTTTTTCTCACGACCCCATTTTGTCTACCTAAATTATATTGTGAAAAAACACATCAGATACCTAAAATAAACCATCAAAATAACCCTTCCTATGTAAAAACTCTTGTTATTAGGCCAACTTATCAGGCCCAATAACAAGAGTTTCTCAAATTATTCAGTTGGTTGTGTCACAACTAACAAATCTTCTTTAGCTGCTACTTCTTTTTTATTTAATGCTTCAACATTACTAAAAGCATTGGTATTAGTAACAATCATCATAACAGTAGAATCATAGCCTTTTTCTTTTAATAATTCTAAATCAACGGTTCCTAATAAATCACCTTTTTTAACTATGTCACCACTTGTTTTTTCAGTTGTAAATCCTTCACCATTTAATTGCACTGTATCAATCCCAATATGGATTAATACCTCTGCCTTTTTATCTGTCATAATACCGTACGCATGTTTTGAATCATATACAATAGTTAACTCACCATCAGCAGGGGCATACACGTTGCCATCATTTGGAGAAATCGCAATCCCTTTTCCCATCATTTCCTGAGAGAATACAGGGTCGTTAACATCTTTCAATTGAACGACTTCACCAGCAATTGGTGATTCTAACACATCATCTTGAACAGATTCAATACTTTCTTCAGGATCTTCATTTATTTCTACTGCTGTATTATTAGTGTCACTAGATACAGTGGCATCTGAAAATAGATGGCCATTTTTCTTACCATATAAATAAGTTGTGATAAAAGCAACTACAATACTGATAATAATCCCAATCATATAATAAGGAATAGATTTTGGTGCAATTGAGATAAAACCAATTACACTAGCTGGCCCCATTGCAACAGCTAAAACATGAAAGAATCCAATAAATGTTGTTGCAACGGCTGAAGCTATCATTGCACAGATAAATGGAAACTTAAGTTTTAAGTTAACCCCAAAAATGGCTGGTTCTGTAATACCAAGTAAGGCTGAAATACTTGCTGAAGTTGCTAAGCTTTTTTGTTTTTCATTTTTTGTTAAAAACATCACGGCTAAAGCTGCCCCACCTTGTGCCACATTTGCCATAGAAGCGACTGGGAAGATGAATGAACCGCCAGTTTTAGCTACTTCAGCTAAAAGAGTCGTTTCAATGGCTGGAAAACTTTGGTGTAAACCAGTAATCACAATCGGTGAATAAAATAAACCAAATACTCCTAACCCAATTGCTCCTGTTGTATCATATAACCATACTAAGCCATCAGTTAATCCATCAGACACACCACGCATGACAGGTCCTACAAACATAAAAGTCAAGAACCCTGTGATAATCAATGCTAGCATCGGTGTAAATGTAAAATCAAAAGCATTTGAAATACGTTTATGGAAAAATTTTTCTAAAGTAGCTAAAATCCATGATACTGCTAAAACTGGTAAAACAGATCCTTGGTAGCCAGCTTGTGCAACATCCATACCAAAAATATGCCAATAATTCATTGTACCATCTGCGATAGCATTCGCTACACCATACCCATTTACTAAATCTGGCATAACCATCGCCATACCCATGGCCGCTCCTAGATATGGATTACCACCAAAACGTTTGGTTGCAGAAAACCCAACTAGTATTGGTAAAAATGCAAACGGTGCTGAAGCTAATAAATTAATAATTCCTGCATAATCTTGTAATACCGGATACATTTGAACAACTGATTGAGGGCCAAATAAATGTTCAGCTGTTAAGACATTGTTTAACGCCATCAACAAACCACCAGCAACTAACGCTGGAACAATTGGAACAAAAATATCAGATAATACTTTAATAAAGTCCATGATTGGATTTTGTTTTTTTCCAGTCGCTGCCTCTTCTTTAACTTCTGAAGTTGATACTTCTTTAACATTGGTTAAAGCAACTAATTCTTTATAGACTTTATTCACCTCACCTGCCCCAATAATAATCTGAAATTGACCATTTACTTCAAACGTTCCTTTAACTGCATCAATATTATCTAAAGCAGCTTGATTCACTTTACCAGAATCTTTTAACACTAACCTTAAACGGGTTGCACAATGAGCGGCTGCTTGTAAGTTATCTTGCCCTAAAGCATCGTTTATCTCTTGTGCGACTTTTTTGTAATCCATTGTTTCTCCTCCTACAAAATGTTTATGATGTAATCGCTTTTCTTGATTTAGATTATGTCATCTTTTTTTGTAAATGTCAAACGTTTATCAAAAATATTCATGATATATTTTTTTAGTAATATTTACTTAGAAACAAAGTACCTTTTAAATTGCTATACGTTTGACAAAAAAGAGCAAATACCTTACTATTTATGTATCGAATACGCTTACTAGGAGGAACATTATGGTTTTAAAAAAAGAATGGACAACACCTGATAGATACAAAAAATATAATGATTGGGACACTGACTATATAGAAGAATTGATTACAACTGTCACTCGTTCGCCCTGGCGATTAGGTTATCATATCCAACCTAAAACAGGTTTATTAAATGACCCAAATGGTTTTTCTTTCTTCAACGGAAAATGGCAACTATTTTATCAAGCCTATCCAATCGGACCTGTTCATGGTGTTAAATCGTGGGCTCATTTAACCTCTGATAACTTAATCGATTGGAAGTATGAAGGTTTGGCATTAGAACCTGATACGCTTTTTGATAGTCACGGGGTTTATTCAGGATCAGCCTTACCAGTTAATGATAAATTATTACTAGCTTACACTGGAAATGTGCGTGATGATAATTGGCAACGTCGTTCTTACCAACTCGGTGCATGGATGGATACAACTAATCACATTACAAAAATCGATGAACCCTTAATTGATCACCCGCCTGTTGGTTTTTCTCATGATTTTAGAGACCCGCAAATCATTCCATTTAACGATGGCTATCTATTGATTATCGGTGCTCAGACAACTGATAATAAAGGAAAAGCACTAACTTATACTAGTAAGGACTTACAACATTGGACTTTAAATGGTGAGTTAAATTTTACTGACGAACCAATGGGATATATGGTTGAATGCCCAAACCTTGTTTTTTCTAATGACAAAGCGTTGCTTATTTTCTGTCCACAAGGTTTAGATAAATCCATTTGTCATTATGATAATATCTATCCAAATATGTATATTATTGGCGATAATTATGATTTAGAAACTAACGCCATTACTAATCCAACAGAATTAAAAAATTTAGATGAAGGGTTTGACGTATATGCCACACAAGCATTTAATAGTCCTGATGGTCGTGTCTTAGCAGTAAGTTGGATTGGTTTACCTGAAGTGAATTATCCGACAGATGATTATGGTTGGGCTCATTGCTTAAGCATTATTAAAGAGCTAATTATTAAAGATGATAAACTATATCAACTACCCGCAAAAGAAACAGAAGCTTTGCGTCTAAATAGCATAAAATTACCTGAAAGCCAAACAACACATTACGATGCAAAAACAAATTGTTATGAATTAGAGATTGATTGCCATGACTCTGAAAAGGGTCAAATTAAATTAATGACTCAAGAAAATGGAGAAAACGGATTAAGTATCTCCTTTGATACAACTTGTGGTAAAATGATTATCGATCGTAGTCATATAGGGAATGGTTTTGCAAGAGAATACGGAGAAACAAGAGAGTTTTCTATTAGCCAAAAACCTTTAACTCTCCAAATATTTGTAGATGAATCATTAGTGGAAGTCTTTATTAATGATGGTGAACAAGTAGCAACTGCTCGTGTCTTTCCAGAAGCTGAAGCAAATCATACACATGTTACTATTAATACCGATGTTCCTTCTTCTATCACTTATTACGAACTACGACAAACAAATAGATAAAGGAAGATAAGCATCAATGGCAATTAAATTAACAGATGTTGCAAAAAAAGCTGGCGTATCGCCAACAACTGTATCACGTGTCATTAACAACTATGGCTCTCTAAGCCAAAAAACAATTAATAAAGTCAATCAAGCGATGAAGGAGTTAAACTATCAACCAAATAGTTTAGCCAGATCCCTTCAAGGTAAACAAACACAATTAATTGGATTAATTTTTCCAACTGTTTCTAATCCTTTTTATGGTGAATTAATTGATAAAATTGAAACGCGATTATTCGAGAAAGGTTACAAATGTATTATTTGCGATAGTGCTAATAATAAAGAAAAAGAAAGAAACTACATCAATATGTTAGCAGCAAATAAAGTAGATGGGATTATCGCTGGAGCTCACAATCTTGGTATCAAAGAATACGAAAACATTGATTTACCCATCGTCTCATTTGATCGACAGTTAGCAGATGGGATTCCAATTGTTGGTAGCGACAATTTTCAAGGAGGATATTTAGCAACAGAAGCTTTATTTATGAAAGGCGCTAGAAATATTGCCATGTTAACAGGATCACAAAAATCAAATTCACCAACAAATCGTCGTTTAAATGGCTACCTAGAATTTATGGAAAAACATCAACTGCCCTCTAAGATTTTTAAATTTCAACAAACGTATCAATCTGTTGCTCTTAAAAATATCGAGATTAGACGAATCCTAGAAAACGAAACAATTGATGGATTATTTTGCACCGATGATTTGACTGCTTTACTCGTTTACAATCAATGTCAAGAATTAGGTGTAGCAGTACCTGATGATTTAAAATTAATTGGCTACGATGGGACAATGTTTATTCAACAATATTTTCCTCAATTAACTACTATGGCTCAACCAATGGATGATTTTGCTGATATTTTAATCGATTTATTAATGAAACGAATTGAAAATCCTGAAAAATTATTTGATCCTTATTATTTTTTACCTGTCTCGTTTATTCAAGGAAAAACTATTTAAAAAAGCATGTAGAATGAATTCTACATGCTTTTTGTTTATAAATCATTCAATACGACATAGTACATTTTTAAAGGACCATGAAGTCCAACCACTAATTGCATCTCTATGTCACCAGAGTTTGATGGACCTGAAATAAAATGAATAGCTGAGCCGACAGACTCTCCTTTTTCAATTTTTTCAGCAAAATAATCGGCTGCTTGTGTCGAGCGAGCCACAATGCTACTTTTTTTAATCAGTGAAATATAGTGTGTTGGTAAAAAGTGTAGTGAACGGCCTTGACCAGGTGCTGTTTCCACTACAATTGATCCGGATTCCGCCAACATAAAATCAGCATTAGCAATCACAACATTGGCTTCTTCTGCTTTTTTTATATTACTATCACGAAATTCTTCTCCTTCATCCCAATAAGAAATAGCAGAACTATATTCTGTTTCAAGAAAATCTAATAATTCTTTAGAAAAGCGATCATCTCTCGGTAACAAAATATTGCCATTTCCTGATCGTTCAATCAATTTTTTCAATGTACTATGTAAATCATTTGATGGAATATCTAACAACTCGGTATGAATATCTTTGACTTTTTCTTTACAAATGCCAAGCAGTTCATCTACATCCTTATCTGCTAGATGTGTTTGAGGCAAATCATTCACAGGAATATAAGGATGTTCTGCAACATTTAAAGGCGTTGTCCCTAGTTTTTCATGTAAGTTAGCTAAAAATTTATCACGATTATGAATATTAGTCATTGTCCGCACCTGCCTTATGATCTTTAAACCATTTTCTAAAGCTATCTTTGTATTTAGGTGGTCTTGGTAAATCTCTCACATCTGTCCAACCTTTTACAAGTCCAGGACCTTTATTGATAAAGCCACCAAACTGGTACATATTTGTAACGGAGGTTGGTGATTTTTTGCTTAATACACCCATTCCACCATGTGCCATATGAATGGCTGAATTGAATAAAAATGGTGAGGCAGTTCCACTACCAATGACTTTCATTTGGAAATCTTCAAATCCATGTTTCATTTTCAAATCATCTGTCATCACTTTACGATGTTCAATTAATAATTCATGTAACGGAATTTTAACAGGACAAGTTTCTGTACAAGCACCACACAAACTTGATGCGTAAGGTAATTCACCAAACTGTTTGTATCCACCCAATACTGGAGATAAGACAGCACCAATTGGACCTGGATAAATAGACCCATAACCATGTCCACCAATATGACGATAAACAGGACACACATTCAAACATGAGCCACAACGGATACATTGTAGGACTGGTTGAAAAGCTGTTCCTAACGCATTCGAACGACCATTATCCACAATAATCACATGGAAGTCTTCTGGTCCATCTGATTCATCTGCTCGTTTTTGTCCAGCAAACGTCACATAAGTGGTTAAACTTTGACCAACCGCACTTCGAGCCAACAAGTTATCCAACACTTCTGCTTCTTTCATCGTTGGGACAATTCGTTCCATTCCCATTAAGACAATTTGTGTTTTAGGAATACTAATCGTCAAATCAGCATTTCCTTCATTTGTATCCAAATTAATCATACCACTATCAGCAATTGCAAAGTTACAACCTGTAATCCCAACTTCTGCTTCAAGGAAAAATTTTCTCATAACTTCACGAGCACATCTAGCTAAATTTACTGGATCATTATCCCCTTTGTAGCCAAGTTTTTTCTCAAAGACCGCACGAATTTGTTCTCTATTTTTATGAATACTTGGAAACACAATATGTGATGGTTCATCCCAATCATCCATTTGCAAAATAAATTCTGCTAAGTCAGTTTCCATGACACTCACGCCATCAAGTGTTAACAGCATAGGATCAACATCGACTTCTGTTGTGACCATTGATTTTGATTTAACAATTTTTTTTGCTTTTTTATCTAAGACGATTTGTTTAACGTACTCATTAGCTTCTTCTGCTGTTTGAGCAAAATAAACGTGCCCACCTTGTTTGGCAACATTGTCACTAAATTGCTCCAAATAATCTGGCAAATAAGCGATTGTGTGTTGTCTGATGCTCTCACCTAACTCACGCCACTCTTGCCAATTACCTAATTTGTCACGAGCACCTTCACGTTTTACCCATTGAGTATCTTGTGCTTTAGCGACAGCTTGTTGCATAAACACATCTTTTTTACTATCTTCTAATCGCTCTTTAAATGGTTTTGTACTTGTTGTTAATCCCATTAGTTTGCCACCTCGCTAGATAATTGAATTCGACTAGTATCGACATTTGAATTTAATATTTCTGCGATGTGCATGATTTTAATCGGATTACCATCTCGATTAAACTTACCACCGATATTCATCAAGCACCCCATATCAGCACTAATTAAAGTATCAGCTCCTGTGTTAATGACATCATTCATTTTTTCTGTCACCATTTGCTCAGATATTTCTGGCATTTTCACTGAGAAAGTTCCACCAAAACCACAACAATTTTCAATATGGCCTAATGGAATCATTTCTAAGCCTTCAACATTATCCAATAATACAAATGGTGCGTCTCTTTCTCCTAACAGACGTGTCATGTGACAAGAACGATGATAGGTTGCTTTGCCTTCATAACACGCACCCACATCTGTTAGTCCTAATACTCGGTAAATAAACTGACTAAATTCGTATGTTTTCTCTGCTAATTCAACTGCTTTAGGATAATACACATCATCGTCCTTCAACAATTCAGGATACTCACGTAACATACCAACGCAAGAACCCGCTCCACCTACAACATAGTCTGATTTTTCAAAAGCTTCTAATTGATTGATTAGTGTTGCTTTGCTCTTCTTTTCATAACCACTATTAAACGTTGGTTGACCACAGCAAATTTGTTTTTCTGGAAAATCTACCTCACATCCCAATCGTTCTAGTACCTCGACCATGGCAATTCCAACATTTGGAAACATTAAATCGACGACACAGCTAGTAAATATGCTTACCCTCATTCTGATTCCTCCAAGCAACAACTTGTTTTTTTTAATACAACCTTATTTTACCACTTTCAGACAAATTCAAACACTTTCACAAACAATTTTTTACTGTTTTTATACTATTTTTATAAGTAATTCATCATTTTCCCTACACCAACAACAACGAGGCATAAAACGATTGTATATAAAAGACAATAAAACATCGCTTTTTTAAGAATAATTCCTTCTTCACCATCTAAACCTGTTGCCCCGGTCGCGATAGCAATACTTTGTGGCGAAATCATTTTACCAGCAGTTGCACCAGCCATGTTTGCAGCTGCTAACCAGTATGGATTAATTTTCAACGTATTAGCTGCTTGTACTTGTAAGTCACCAAACAACACATTTGATGACGTATCACTACCAGTGATAAACGTTCCTAACACCCCGATAATTGGTGAAATAACTGGATAAAATGGACCAGTTAAAGCAACTAACGTTACAGCAATGGTATCAATCATGCCACTGTATCCCATGACTTTAGATAACCCAACGATTGAGCAAACTGTAATAATTGTTTTTCCTAATTGCTTGATAGTATCCCATAAAATAGCAACCATTTTCCCAAATGATAGTCCTTGGATAGCTCCACCTAAAAAGCTTGCTAAAAAGATGAGCGTACCAGGGGAAGATAACCAGTCAATATCAAGTGGTTTAGCATTTGGACCATTATAAATATGTAAACTTGTTTTTACACTTGCCAATGCACTATTAATTGATGGGAATAATGATGAGCTAAAAATAATTAAAAAGAATACAAAAATAAATGGTAACCATGCTTTAACCTTTGTGCTAGTTGATGATTCCACTTCATTTTCAGCACCATTTTTTTGAATTTTTGTGATAATTACTAACGTTAAAAGACATACTAATGAGCCAACAATTGATGGCAATTCTGGTCCCATATATTTAGTAATAAAAATTTGAGGTACAGCAAATGTTAACCCAGCTAGAAGAGTTGCAGGTAATACACCGCCTCCTTTAAAAGCTTTCATCCCACGGCCATCAGTAATGTACACTAGAACAAACGGAATCAACATAATCAAAACAAATAATTGAACAGCAACAAAATAAGATACCTGCACCACATCAAGTCCTGTTACTTTTGCTAATGTAGTCACTGGTAACCCTACTGCTCCAAAGGCTGTTGGAGAAGTATTGGCAATTAAACAAACTACCGCAGCTTTTATCGGTTCCATACCTAGCATTACTAAAATACTTGCTGGAATCGCTACTGCTGTACCAAATCCTGCAACAGCTTCTAAAAAGCCACCTAACCCCCATGCTAATAATAAAACCAAGATTCTCATGTCTTTTGTTAAAGATGTCAACATAGACATGATGGTATCCATACCACCAGATTCTTTACTAATATTATAAATAAAGACTGCAGATACAATAACATAAATAATTGGCCAAAAAGCCATCATAACGCCTTCCAGACCAGCTGTGATACTATGCACAAAAGAGAATCCAAAACCAACTATACTCAAAATAATCGTGCCGACAAATCCAATCATACAAGCTAAATCTCCTCGTATATGAAAAACACCCAATGATAAAATTAGCCATACTATCGGAATAATTGCGACAAAAGTTTTCAATAAATCCATGTTATACCCTCCATTTTAAATTTAGAATACACAAAAACTAAATCAAAGACACCTCCTATCCTAATACTAGGTATAAAAGAATAAAAATAACCTAATAAATAAGATAACAAATAAATAATATAACTATATACACTTTAACATATTAAAAAGTAAAATAACCATATTTTTTTTATTTTTATAAATGTAAACGTTAAATTATTAAATTTAACTAATTAATATATAATTATATAAAACACTTTAACGTCTATATGATAGTTAAAAACTTAATCACGATATAACCAAAAAGAGTATATTATTGACAAATCTTTCCAAAAATAAGACAATATCATAATAGAAATGGGGAATAATGATGAATAATTTTGATTTTCACGCACCAACCAACATTTTATTTGGAAAAAATCAAATTAACCAATTACCAAATGTATTAAAGCAATATGGAAAAACTGTATTATTGACTTACGGTGGTGGTAGTATTAAGCGAAGTGGATTATACGATGATATTTATCGCTTAATTGGAACAGACACTAAAATCATTGAATTAGGTGGCATCGAGCCAAATCCTAGACTTAGTACTGTTATAAAAGGTGTTGACCTTTGTAAAGAAAATAATGTTGATGTCATTTTATCTGTTGGAGGAGGTTCGACAATTGATTGCTCCAAAGCAATTGCTGCAGGTGTATTCTACGACGGAAACCCTTGGGACTTCGTTGTTAACGACGGGATTAAGTTAACAAAAGCTTTACCTATTGTGACAATATTAACGATTGCCGCAACAGGTTCAGAAATGAACTGGGGATCAGTTATTACAAATGAAGAAACAAAAGAAAAACTAAGTTTCCATACACGTCTGGTCACACCCAAAGTATCAATTTTAGATCCAACTTACACATTCTCTGTTCCAACCTATCAAACAATGGCTGGTTCAGCAGATATTTTTAGTCATTTAATTGAAAATTATTTTAATCAAACACCAGATACCATGGTTCAAGACGGTATTGCTGAAGGTTTAATGAGAACAGTGTTACATTACACGCCAACAGCTTTAACAGAGCCAACAAACTATGAAGCTCGCGCTAATTTAATGTGGGCAAGCTCTTTAGCACTTAATGGATTGACTGGAAATGGAAAAAATGGCGTTTGGTCATGTCACCCAATGGAACATGAGTTAAGTGCTTACTATGATATCACTCATGGTATTGGTTTAGCTATCTTAACACCAAGATGGATGGAACACGTCTTAAACGATGACACAGTCGAACGTTTCGCTTTATATGGACACCGTGTGTTTGATCTAGAGCTAAATGAAGACCTATACATCACAGCAAAAGAAGCCATTAAACAAACTTATGATACTTTTGTTAAATGGGGCGTTCCAATGACTCTACCAGAAGTCGGTATAGATGACTCACTCTTAAATGAAATGGCTGAACAATCAGTGAAGCATTCAAATATCAGCACAAAAGCCTATGTGCCACTTAGTGCTGATGATGTATTAACTATTTACACAAACTCGTTAGTACCTATGACATTTTAAAGCAAAAAAGCATTTCTCTTTTTTCTTGAGAAATGCTTTTTATTATTCAATTTCTTTTAAATAGTGTTTTGCTTCTTTATTGATTGTTTTTAAATCAATACCTTGCTTTTTAGCAGCAAATACACACCCACAATAACATTGACGATAGATATCATAATCTTTGCACATAGATATTGATCGCTGGTAACCACCTCTTTTTTTGAAGTCACTTGGTAAATAGGCCACATCATATATCTTTTGAACATCCAAACCAATTGTATTAATCAGCTGAGCATCTTTTTTCGGTGAAATCGTTAAGGCGCTCCCAAAGTAATCAAATCCTCCATTATGTGCTGCTTCTGCTACTAAGTCTAATCTCATTTGAAAACAACTTGTACAACGTGCACCACCCTCAGGCTCATTTGCTAATCCATTTTTAGTCATCATCTGAATAAAAACATTCGGCTCATACTCGGCTTCTATAAACTCGACCTGTTTATCATTCTTGTCATTAAATTGTTCAATAAATTCTTTTTGAACGTGGGCTCGTCTCTTATACTCACTTTCAGGATATATATTGGAATTTGCAAAATAAATCGTGACATCAGCATAATCTGTTAAAAATTCTAATGTATAAGTGCTACAAGGTGCACAACAACTATGGAGTAAAATCTTCGGGCGAAACGATTCCTCTTGCCATTTTTTTATTAATTTAAGTAACACACTGTCATAATTAATCGTTTGATTTTTTAGACTGTTGATAATCTCCAATGAGTCCATTGTTAATGCTCCTTTATTACATCTGTTTTATTTTATTATAACAAAATGACACGTTCTGTTGCTATATGAGTGATGTGTGGAAAGTCATATCCATTCTTGTTGTCAGAAAGAACTCTTTTCAGCATTTCACTATCTCGACAAAAAAAATCGCCGTTTGATAAGAGAGTTGATTCCTAGAGGTAATATATAGAAATATCCCGTTTAATTCATACAAAATAAAGCTAAACGAAAATGTAATTTTATGGTTAAATGGACAGGCTATCCCACGTAAAACGAAGCGAATAAGTAACTCGATGTCAGAAAATATGGGTAAATTTCATATTCAAAATAAAAATTAATCATATAATAAATCACATATTATACAAAAATACGACTACTTTTCTCCCATTGGTTATTGAAAAAAAGTAATCGCATATTGAATTTTATTATTGTCTCATTTTAATAGGTCAGCTTCAAAACGGTATAAAAGTTTTTATTTAGCTTATGCCCAATGTCCTGGGATGACTTGTTCTGGAACGTCAACAACCCAAACTGGATTGTCTGGGTCTGGAACATTTTCATAATGTCCATGGTCCTCAGTGTGAGTTACTGCTGGATGTGTGATTGTATCAGTAATGTCTTGTGTTGAATAGTTATTTGGTAAACCTTGTTCATCTAACCAGTCTGAATGGTCTAATACTTCTTCATATTGAGCTTGACCTTCTGGCGTATCAATATGAGCTGTAAGTTTGAATTGTTTACCGTCAGCAGCGAATGTGATTAAAGTGTAAGTCATTGTTTCAGTGTAAGCTGGTTTGTCAACAATTGTGACAATGTTTGGAACCCAAACTTCTTTCACACCATCTTCCCAGTGACCTTCTTCTGGAATGACTTGTTCTGGAACCCAAACTGGATTTTCTGTGTTTCCACCAGTTTCGCCACCTGTACCAGGTTGTTCTGGATTTTCAGTTTCTCCACCAGTTTCTCCACCTGTACCAGGTTGTTCTGGGTTTTCAGTTTCTCCACCAGTTTCGCCACCTGTACCAGGTTGTTCTGGGTTTTCTGGTTTTTCAGTCTCGCTACCGTCACCAGGTTGGTCTGACCAATGTCCAGGAATAACTTGTTCTGGTTTGTCTACTACCCAAACTGGATTGTCTGGGTCTGGAACATTTTCATAATGTCCATGGTCCTCAGTGTGAGTTACTGCTGGATGTGTTACTTCTTCTGTTACATCTCTAGTTGTGTAACTTCCAAAGAACCCTTGGTCCATTAACATTTCTTGATGTGCATCAACTAAGTCCGCTTGAGCTTGCCCTTCTGGTGTGCTAATATGAGCTGTGATTTTGAATTCAGCACCATCATCATTAAATCTGATTAAAGTGTAAGTCATTGTTTCAGTGTAAGCTGGTTTGTCAACAATGGTTACAATGTTTGGAACCCAAACTTCTTTCACACCATCTTCCCAGTGACCTTCTTCTGGAATGACTTGTTCTGGAACCCAAACTGGATTTTCTGTGTTTCCACCAGTTTCACCACCTGTACCAGGTTGTTCTGGTTTTTCAGTTTCTCCACTAGTTTCGCCACCTGTACCAGGTTGTTCTGGTTTCTCAGTTTCTCCACCAGTTTCACCACCTGTACCAGGTTGTTCTGGTTTCTCAGTTTCTCCACCAGTTTCTCCACCTGTACCAGGTTGTTCTGGTTTTTCAATTTCTCCACCAGTTTCGCCACCTGTACCAGGTTGTTCTGGTTTCTCAGTTTCTCCACCAGTTTCACCACCTGCACCAGGTACTTCTGGTAATTCTGGTGTTACTGGTAATTCAGGTTTTTCTGGTTGTTCAGGTGTTTCAGGTACAACTGGATTTACAGGTAATACTGGAACAACAGGTTTTTCAGTGTCGTTACCAACTCCAGAATTTCCTGGTTTAGATGGTGTTACACTTTGTTCTACACCAGTATCTTGTGCTGGTTTTTGGTCTGTTGTTTGATTTGTGTTACCTTGTGTTGCTTGTTGGTTAACAGCTTGATTTACTGTTTCTTTTTCTTGAGTTTGAACATTTGATGCTTGAGTTTGTGCTTTTACTTCGGCACGACCAGCTTTTGATTCTTCTGATAATGTAAAGCTATTACCGTTTGTATCTGTTACTGTACCATTCGCATGGAATATCAATGTATTTCCAGCATAAATTAAATCACGATTTGCAATGTTGTTCCATGCTACTAAGTCGTCTATTGTTATACCTGAAGCTTCTGAAATAGCAGACAAAGTATCTCCCTTAATTATTGTATAAACATCGATATTTTGTTTTATACTTTCTTTTATTTCTTCTACTGAACGAGCTCTCCATTCTTCGTTAGTTGAAGCATTTACTGTTTTTGCGTTACC
The DNA here is from genome assembly GCF_024637875.1 of Vagococcus luciliae. NCBI lineage: Bacteria > Bacillati > Bacillota > Bacilli > Lactobacillales > Enterococcaceae > Vagococcus > Vagococcus luciliae. Next base: position 1,856,058 of record NZ_CP102451.1, read on the forward strand.
AGCTATTAAAACACTTGTTAAAACAGTTGAACTGAATAGTATTTTTTTCAAAGTTTTATTCATTTCATTTCTCCTTTTTGGTTTTTAGTTAGACATAAGACGTTAATATTTTAACATATTTAAAAAATGTGTGCAATTACACTTAGTAATTGACTTTAAATTGAAATAAAAAACGTCATCTAAATTTAGACTAATAAAAACACGCTGACACCTTTTTAATTGTACCCAATCAGGTTATAAGTATTAATCAGCACGGTTAAAAAGGGAGAAAGCCAAACTGTTTGGAATCACATCATCCTCAAATCGTTTAAGTATGTTACGTATATTTTTTAAAATAAAAAAGAGAAAGTCAGGGAAATATGAAATTAAATTTGTCTAGAAAATCTAAATTTTTTCGTTTAATAATACAATAAAATTGTTTATAATTAAGCATAAAAAAAATAACATTAAGTTATTTATGTTCTTTTACTATTAAATGCGTTAATGTAGATAAAAATATAATGGAATGAAGGTTATTATATGAAATCAGAATATTCTCAAATTATTTTTTTAACAATACTCTATAATCTAATTTGGTTATCTTCTTTAATATTTGCTACTGGTCATATAGTGGGATTAAATATCGATGACAATCAGCTTCTAGCTTATATTTTGGTATTTATCACATTTCTTACCTCGTTTATTTCTTTTAAGATTAAAGAGATAACAAAAAGAAGATTGATGGTTAAATAATTGGGCTGTTGATTAGCTTATACTTAATTTTATTTTTCTCAGGTATTGTTGGTACAAATGAAGCTATGTTTTACTTTGTAATACCTATTTTTGGAATGCCTGTATTCATTTTTATGTTTATACTTCATTATTTGACTTTCAATAAATAATTTCTTTATAAAGAGATTAATTCCTAATAATCCACCAAAAGGCATGAAAATAATGACATTGTTAATGATTTCTGATAAATCTGTTCTTTGGTTAACTATGGCTGATTCTTTAAAAGGAATCAAGTTAATACTTCGTGACTGATTATTAAATTGAACAATCAAGTCATCAAATGATAACGAAAACTTAAATAATAATATCCAAATTAAACTAACAATATATCCTATAAATAAAACTTTTTCCTTTTTACTATCTCTCATATTTCCACTCCTAATCATCTATCTAAACTTATTATAAAGGTTGTTAATAGAAAGTGAATCATTCCAAAGTCTTAATTAATGTTAACTGATAAACATGAAAAAAGACCTTCACGAAGAAGGCCTTAAAACTAATTATACAATAACTGTTAATGTTGCCGCTAATAAAATGAGGATAAGCCCAACAATTGTTATTTTCATCTCTTTTGATGTTTTCTTTTGTCCTAAGAACCAAATACCTGTTAAAGTCGCTAATACAACAGATGTTTGGGATAATATGAATCCTGTTGCTAATCCATTCATATTAGGCTGAGCTGATATTAAATATGTTAAAGCTGCAAAAGCAAAGAAAAATCCTGAAATAATTTGTTTATAAGATACTACCTGAGTCAATGCATTTTCTTTTTCTTTTATAGCTACCATAATACTATAAAGAATAGCGACAAGGACCATACCTATAGCTTGAGGTAAGAAAGCATTCATTCCTGTGATACTTGTTTCTTGTGGTGCTGCTGAGTATAACCAATAACCAATTTCACCAACTGCTAAAATAATCACAGCTTTCTTAATGTTATTAGAATTAGCACTGTCTTTTTTTTCAGACCACACTGTAAACCTTGCACCAATGATAATTAATACAAGAGCTAAAGCACCTATCAATTTATCCGTTATTGTTGGCCAGTTTCCTAAATGGACCACTCCCCATAAAGAAGCGACAATTAATTGAAATGCTGTTGTGATAGGCATAGCTCTTGATGAACCAACTAATTCAAATGACTTAAATGTTAAAATTTGTGCACTTGCCCAACCAATACCTGATACGATACCTAATGTCAAATCCATGCCAGTTGGCAGTGTTAAATCATTAGCAAAAAATAAAATGATGGCAAAAATTAATGTTCCAAGTGTTGACCCAACAATTTGATTAACTGGTTTGCCACCAATTTTTGAGGCAATAGTTGGGTATAATCCCCAACCTAGTAATGGTCCTAACCCTATTAGTAAAGCTGTCATATTTACAAAATCCTCCTGATAAAATTTCTAATTAAAATGTTACGCCACTTTCAAGTAAGATATTCGCATAAGGTGTCATTTCACCAGTTCGAATAAACGCATGTGTCTCGTTCAATTTTTGTTTCATGTTACTATGTGGGATAAATTCAATCGGCGTATCAGTAAAACGTTCTTCAATACGTTTTAAAATAGCTGGATTAGCCTCTTTTATCTCCTCTGCCAAATAAATCTTTTGAACTTCCAATTCTTCTAATACATTATCCAAAACGTCAAGAAAACTAGGGATGCCATTTGTAACGGCTAAATCAATCTTTTCTGTTCCAAATGGGACTGGCATACCAGCATCTCCAATACTTAATAAATCGAAATGACCCATTTTCGAAATAACTCTTGATATATCACTATTAATAACCGCTGACTTTTTCATTATTTTATCTCCTTTATTTCATTTTCAAAAGGTATTGATGGCTGTGCTCCATAGCGTTGCACGGTTAGGGATGATGCTTTATTTCCATAATCAATTGCTTCTTCGATATTAGAAAAATCTTTTTCTAATCGACTAGCAAATGCTCCTATAAAAGTATCCCCTGCTGCTGTTGTATCAACTGCTTTTACCTTATAAGCTGACACAAAACCTGATTGATCGCCAAAATTATAGTAGGCACCACGACTTCCTAACGTGATAATTACTAACTCAACACCTAGTTCTTGTAATTTTTTTGCAGCTAATTCAATTGATTGGTCATCATCTAAAGAGATTCCAGTAATTAATTCTGTTTCTGTTTCATTTGGAACAATGATATCTGTCAACTTAAGAAGTTCATCAGAAATATGTTTGACTGCTGGTGCTGGATTTAAAATCGTTTTAACTCCTGCTTCTTTTGCCAGTTGAAAAGCTCTGAGCGTCCCGCTGATAGCACTTTCAAACTGTGCAATTAAAAAATCGCTGCTCTCAATTACTTGTTTGTAATCTTCCACTAAATTTTCAGTAACATGATTATTTGCACCTGCATAAATCATAATACTATTTTCTCCAGATTCGTCAACCGTTATAAATGCTTGACCTGTTGATTCATTATCAATTGTTTTAATACCTGATACATTTATTTCCTCACCTTCAAGCAATTCAAACATGACTTTGCCTGCTGCATCATTACCAATAGCACCAATAAAACTAGTGTTAGCTCCAGATCGTTTACTGGCTACTCCTTGATTGGCTCCTTTACCACCACCTGCAGTAAAATGTTCAATCGCATGAATGGTTTCACCAGGTTTAGGCATTTCTTTAACTCTTAACGTTGTATCTAGATTAATACTTCCAATAACAGTAACATGATTCATTATACGTTCCTCCTATTTTTTCTTATTAAAACGTTTTAGTAAAACGTTTTAATTTTACCTTCGAAAAAAATATAGCACACTTTGAAACAGTTTTCAAGTGTGTGCTACCGATAATCTTTGAATTAATTGAACGGGTAAAACTATTTCAGTCTCATCCATTTCAGGATGCTCTATGCGTTGAATTAATGTGTTAGCTGTCTTTTGACCGAGTTCAAAAATAGGCTGTGATACAGTTGTCAATGGCGGATAAATGTATGAACTCATTTCTATATCATCGTAACCTACTACGCTGTAATCTTCTGGTATTTTTTTGCCACAATCACTTAACCCTGCATAGACACCAAAGGCTATTTCGTCATTTGCCGCAAAAATAGCCGTTGCCTCCGTGAGTAAAATATCTGATACTCGTTTTTTTCCACTTGATTTTGTTAAATCCGTCGCAAAATAAATAACATCGCCCAAAAAATTAGCTGAAAATCCTTCTAATCGTTTTAAAATATTTTGGCTAGATGATTCTGGAAATAGTACAGCAACAATATGGTGCTCCAAATTATTTAAAAGATTAGCTACCAATTTCCCACCTAAATAATCATCTGTCTTTATAGAGTCTTTTATCTGACTCGTTGATTGCCTATCTAGCTCAATAACTGGGATATTCTTTAAAGCTTCTTGTTTAACTAGTTCACCCATAGATACCCCAGAACTTGCGACAATTAGACCATCTACTCCTCGGTGATTTAACGCTTCCAATGCTTTAATGCCCTTCTCATCATCTGTATCAACATTACATAGAATACTCATAAAATCAGATTTAAATAACACCTCTTCTATTCCTTTTACTAAAGTAGCGAAAAAAGGATTGGTGATATCTGGTACAATAATTCCAATTGTCTGGCTTTTTTTCATCACCATTCGTCTAGCAAAGTAATCTGGAGCATACCCCAGATCATCTCTTGCTTTAAAAACTTTTTTCACCGTATCAGGATGAAATTGACGATACTTTCCATTTAAAATTTGAGACACTGTCGTGATGGATACTCCTGATTGTTTTGCTACATCTTTTATTGTAATCTTCTTTTTGGTCATGCTATTCTTCCTTTATCTTTAAGCTAATTAATCAATATAATTGTTATTATACCTTAAAATATGATACCCTTTATAGTATATAAATTTAAGGAGATTTTTTAATGGGATGTCATTGTAAAAAAAGTTTGCCATCAAAAATATTAATTGCTACTTCACTAATCATTATGACATTATTTAATGATACGTCATACAGTCAAATGGCTTTTAAAATCGGTGGTATGATCCAAATCATTGGTATCATATGGTTTCTTATTGTGTATATTTTAAATAGAACAACTACATGTAAAGTTAAACAGTAGATAGTAGCATTTACTCATTAGTAAATGCTTTTTTTGTCAAATTATTTTTTAGGATAACTCATGTTAATGTATTCTTCATACGTCATCCCGTATTTTACAATCTCCACTAAAGGTTCTTCTTTAAAATTAAAATAATAATCTTTGCCCCAAGGTTTCATTCCAATTTTTTTGCATAACTTTCCCTGAGCTAATATTATCCTTATGATTTGTAGCATAAACAACTTTTAACTTCAAATCTTCAAAGGCTAGTTGCATCATACTTTGAGCAACTTCAGGCATAATACCTTTTCCCCAATACTCTTTTGACAATGCATAGCCTAGTGTAGCTGAATCTTTATTTATCGTTAGCTAATCAATTGTTCCTATTAATTTTTTTGTTTGTTTTAATTCTATTCCCCATTTAGTTAGTCTCTCAGGAATAAAACTATTAGCAATGACTTCCCTTGTCTCTTCTTTTGACTTATGCGTTGTAAACCTTGTATATTTTGTCACGGATTCATCTGAACGATAATCATACATATCCTCTATATCTAATAGTGTAATTTTTCTTAATAGACATCTTTTAGTTTCCATTATAGTGTGTTCAATTAAAATTAAATTTTGTGATTTTTCCATATACTTCACTCCCATCACACTTTTAGCAAGATTGGTCAAATTTTTTCATTTACCTATGATACATTTTTACTAGAAAAGGAGGTCATATTAATGACTTACTCCCACTACATCAAACGAGCGATTTCCTATATTCAACAACACTTAAATAAAGACTTAACACTTACTATAATTTCTGACTACATTGGGTACTCAAGTTATCATTTTTATCGGTTATTTAAAAAAAGAAACAAGGCTATCTCTGTATGACTATATCCAACAACAACGTTTAATACAAGCTTCTATGCTCTTAAAATATACCAATCTACCTATCAATCATATTTTTCCTATAACAACTTTTTCACTTCATGAATAACTTGATTAGTTTTTCTCGTAGATTATTTCATGGATTATAATTTCCTTTAGCTACTTAATATAAATATATCATATTTTATAAATAGTAAGTATTTTTTACAGAGGCTGTATATACGGAGGTTCAGTTAAATAAAAATTGTGAGGTGATTTTGATCACCTCACAATTTTTATTTATAAGTAACTTATTAACTCATCTACATTTTTTTCTAATGTGCCCCAACTTGTTGCAAATCTAACAACCATACGATCATTATCATATTTTTCCCATATTGCAAAAGACACATGCTGTTTTAATTTGTCTACTTGATCATTTGTCATAATAATAAATTGTTGATTCGTAGGAGAATCAAAAAATAACTCGTAACCTCTGTCTAAAAAAGCCTGCTTTATTTTTAAAGACATAGCAACGGCATGTTGACTAATATCAAAATATAAATTATTTGTAAATAGCTCCAAAAACTGAACCCCTAATAATCGTCCTTTTGCAAGCAGTGCACCATGTTGTTTTACAGTAGAAATAAAGTGTTTTGGTTCATTATTTTTAGTAAACACAACTGCTTCGCCACATAACGCACCAATTTTTGTTCCACCGATATAAAACACATCCGAGAATCGAGCGATATCTTGAATTGTTACCTCTGATTTTTCACTAACCAAACCATATCCTAGTCGTGCCCCATCAATAAATAATGGCAACTGATTGTCATGGCAAACTCTTGATAAATCTTCTAACTCTTCATATGTATAAAGAGTCCCATATTCTGTTGGAAAAGAAATATAGACCATACCAGGTAAAACCATATGTTCTTTAGTCTCATCTGCATTAAAGACTTCTAGATACTCTTTAACAGAATGAGCAGATATCTTTCCATTTACTGATGGTAACGTCAATACCTTATGACCACTATATTCAATGGCACCAGCTTCTCTTACATTAATATGACCAGTCTCAGGTGCTAAAACACCTTCAAACTTATTCAACAATGCATCAATCACTATTTGATTTGTTTGTGTTCCACCTACTAAAAAACGAACGGAGGCATCTTGACACTCTATCACTTCTTTTATATTTTCGATTGCTTGTTTTGTGAAGGAATCAGAGCCATAACCATGTTCCTGTTCCATATTTGTTTCTATTAAACGTTGTAATACTTTTTCATGAGCTCCCTCAAGATAATCATTCGCAAATGATATCATCCAAATACCTCCAGTCGTTTTTTATCAAACTTTTTTATTTTTATATTTAATAATATACGGTTTTTTTATCTATTTTTTATCAAAATAATTATTTTCTTATTTTTTTATTTTAAAAAAACAAACATAAAAAAATTCTGATAAATATTAATAGTATATTAAGTTATTTAACACATTAAGTCAAATAATTTTCTAAAACAATACTAAAAAAAGGATGATAAATATTAGATATAGATACATTATACTATCTTTTTTTATAAAAAATTGTTTTTTGTTGATTTTAAACAACTTTTTTGTATTTACAACGCCAACAATATGTGGTAAACAAATATATAGTTCATTATATGTTTATTATTATGTTATATAATATAATGACATAAAAAAGGAGAATTGAAAATGATTAACACACGACGTTCAACAAAACAAATAGCCTACTTAGCAACAGCAATTGCTACAAATACGGTATTAGGTTCTATTATCACTTTTTCTGGGGTTCCTTTTTTATTTCTAGATTCCATTGGAACAATTTTTATTTCATCACATTTCAAATTAAAATACGGTCTACTCACAGCTATTGGCACTCATTGTTTATTATCTGTCATCCATGGACCACTTGCCTTACCTTTTATGTTAGTTAGCTTATCCATTGCAATCGTTTCACACTTTTTCAAATCATTTATTCATTCTTATAAAAAAGCTATCCTAGCCGGAATTACCATCGCTATTGTGGGTGCTTTTTTTAGCACGCCTATTCGAATTCTTTTGTATGGTGGATTTAAAGGAATGCAAAAATCTGTTAGTGATTTATTTTTTATCATGTTTAATCACTCAGGTTTTACTTATTTTTCATCTGTGTACTTTAGTACTTTTATTGATTTAGTTGGTGATAAAGTCATTTCATGTTTACTCATTACATATTTAGTCAACCTAGCTCCGTTAAAAAAATATATAAGAAAAATTAACTGGTGAGGTGAAGAGTTATATGTCTAGTCAGGAAAGAATCTTAATAATTTTTATTCGACTCCTACAAGGAAATAGGCTATCTAAAGCTGATTTAATGGCAGAATTTCAAAAAAATGGTAGCACTATTCAACGAGATATGGCAATCATAGATGAGCTGTTACATAAAATAAATGCCAGTTTACCAGCATCGAAATTTTCACCTTTTAGACAAATTGGAGAATTAGATCGCAAAAAACGTGGCTTCTATCAACTAACTGCTTTTAAAGAGAACTCTTATATGACTGATCAAGAACTGTTTATGATTTTTAAAGTATTATTTGCTAGCCGGGGTTTTCACGAAAATGACTTAAAAACGATCTACTATAAATTATTTGATAACGTTGAAAATAAGCACACCATGGATAAATTATTGGCTAATGAACGATTTTATTATGAAGGCGTTCCAGAATCAACTATTTATCCATCCCTAACCTTATTATTAAAAGCCATGTTAAATCAACAAAAAGTCGAATTTTCTTATACTAAAAATGGTGAAACAAAAATTTTCACACGAGTGCCTCTAGATATTTACTTTTCTGATCTTTATTTTTTCATGGTTTCTGCTAAACATACCGCCAAAGATGATACTGATTTTGAAGCATTAAATAAATTTCGTATTAATAATATGAAACAAATAAAAATTTTAAATGAACATCAACCAGTTGAATACACCAATCGATTTCAAGGAGGTATTTTAAGAAATCAAACAGCTCTTCCTTTTTTTGGTGATCCTATTACGTTAATTATCGACTTTTATTACGAACCTGCTTATGTTCTAGATAGATTCCCTCATTCTGTCATAAAACAAGTCAATAAAGATGGGAGTCTCCGCATTGAAATCCCTGCTAATAATGGCTATGGTGTAAAAATGTGGTTATTAGAACAAGGTGCTCATGTTAAAGTAATTTCACCAAAATATATACAAAAATATTTAATTGATAATATGAAACAGACACTATCTTATTATGATATTACAACCACTAAATAAAAGACAAATCTATCATTATCATAGATTTGTCTTTTTTATTTATTGTTTTAATTTATTCCAAACTGTTAACGTATCGCTCATTCCTTTGACATTATGGACTCTAACCACTTCTACTCCTTTTTCTAGAGAAAAAAGTGAAGCAGTAACTGATCCAAAATCTCGTTCTTTGGGTTTATCTTCATTGATTAAATGAGCTATCGTTCTTTTTCTTGACACACCATAAAGTAATGGATACTCTTTATAACGACATTTTTCTGGAAAAGATAAAATCAATTCATTATCTTCCATTGACTTATGAAACCCAATCCCTGGGTCAAAACAAATGTTTTCTTTAGAAATATTATGTACTTGACACAAATTAATTTTTTCTTGATAAAATTGTGCTAAATCTTCAAAAATGGATAATCCTTCTTGTCTAGGGCGTGAATGCATAATAATAACAGGTACCTGATATTTAGCTACTATTTCTACCATTCCTGGTTCATCCATTCCTTTAACATCATTAACTATGTCTGCACCTGCTTCTAAGGCTGCTTTTGCTACTTCTGGGAAATAGGTGTCAATTGAGATTAGAACGTTGCTAAACGTGCGAATAGCCTGAATAACAGGTACTACACGTTCCATCTCTTCCGTAAAACTTATCTCAATATAGCCCGGACGAGTTGATTGTCCTCCAATATCAATAATATCAACACCATTTTCAATCATCTCTTTTGCATGTTCCACGGCTATTTCAACATCTGTATAGTCACCACCATCAGAAAATGAGTCTGGTGTCACATTTAGTATCCCCATAATTGGTTTATCTTTAAACATGTTCACGCCTCCATATTAATTCATTAAATGCCTGGTTTCTTGGGCTAAGTTCATTACGTTTCTTATCGCTGAGTAGTGAGAGAGTCTGAGTGTACCCAGTTGGAATTAAAATCGAATCAAACCCATATCCGCCACCTTCATAAATAGTGTCTGATACAATCCCGGATAATGTTTTTTCAACAATCACTGGTTTATATTCAAGGTTATATAAAACTAAACTAGCGTGCAATTTAAATCGTCTGTCACTTTCGTGTTCTAATAAATTCAATAATTGCTCGTTCATTTGCCTGTCTGTTAATCCCTTTTCAAAAAAACGTGATGTCTGAATCCCCAACTTATCAGGAAAAGCACACAATTCTAATCCCCCATCATCTCCCATGACAGGTTTTTGAATGATCGTCGCAATCTCCTTAGCCTTAATCAACGCATTTTCTACATAGGTTTTACCATTTTCCACGACATCAATTGGTTCACTATATGCCGTATAGGATTCTATCGTTTCACTTGGAAATGCCTGTTGTAATTCGCGTATTTTATTTTTATTATTACTAGCTATAATTAACTGCATGACTAGTCTAACGCTCGTAAAAAGTCGTTTTTAACATCCTTATCTTCTTTAAACACACCTTGATAATGAAATGTTTTCGTCACACTACCGCGAGCTTTTACGCCACGCATAGCCATACACATATGCTCTGCTTCAATCGATACGGCAACGCCTTTTATTTTAACTTTTTCATTGATTAAGTTGGCAATTTGAATCGTTAAATCTTCTTGAACATTTGGTCGTTTCGCACAAAATTCAACCATTCGAGCCACCTTACTTAGCCCCAATACTTTATTATCGCTTGGAATATAGGCAACATGCGCTTTTCCAAAGAATGGCAATAAGTGATGCTCACACATTGAATAAAACTCAATATCTTTAACCAAAACCATGTCATTTTCATTTAAACTTGGAAAGACTTTATAGTTTGTAAATTCTTTTTCTTGAACTGAAGAAAACACTTCGGCATACATTTTTGCGACACGTTTTGGTGTTTCTTTTAACCCATCACGATTAACGTCTTCTCCAATCGCTGTCAAAATCGTTTTCACAGCTTCTTCAATCAGCCATTGTTTGTCTTGTTCCATCCTAATCCCAACTTTCATTTGTCTGTCTGACCTTATCAGCATTTCCCGATAATTCAATCCACTCTTCAAGTGTCTTTCCTTTAAGCATCTCTTTAGTATAAATATCTTTTAAAGGAATCAATACAAAAGAACGTTTCGTCAATTCTTTGTGTGGAATAATTAAATCAGGTGTTTCAATTTCTAAATCGCCCATTAACACAATGTCAATATCTATCGTCCTTGGTCCCCAACGAATCAATCGCTCTCTATCTAATTTTGCTTCGATGTCATTCACCGTTTTTAATAACTCATGTGGAGACAATGTTGTTTCAATTTTTATGACAGTATTTAAATAATCATCCTGTGGTACATCACCATATGGATCTGTTTCATATATGTCTGACTTACTTAAAACACTAATCTCACTATGTTGATTCAACTGTTCCACTGCTTGTTTTAGATAATGAAGTGAATCCCCCATATTACTTCCAAGTGCCAAATAGGTTTCCATATTAATAATCTCTTTCCATTTCTATTTCGACATTATCAAAAAAACCGGCAATTGGGACATGATATTTTCTCGTTCTAACTATAGCATGCTCAAGCATATCACCATATTTTTCACCTAATATATCTAGCACATGGTAAGTAACAGCTTCTATCAAATCAAATGATTTAGATTCCAACGCTGTTTTGACATCTGTATACACATCAGCATAGCTAATAGTTTGATGTAAATCATCTGTTTTACCTGCTTTTTCTAGCGGTAACGTCAACTCTATATCTAATTCTAGTTTTTGTCCTAGTACTTTTTCTTCTCCCATTACACCGTTATACGTATAAACTAGCATGTTATTAATTCTAACTTTTCCCATAATGATCTCCTTACAAATATAGTATTGGCAATCCTTAGTGCTATTATACATAAAACTGTCAAAAAAGAGTCATTTTTGGTATAAAACCAGAAAAAAACCTTATCAACAACCTGATTTTGTTGAGATAAGGTTTTAACAAATGAAAAAATTTAATATACTTTTTTCTTAGTGCTTAGAATCTTGATGTTTTTTAAGAATTTTAGCAGCTTTTGTTTTTGATATTGTATTACTTTTTTTTGATGATAAAGTTTTACCAGCTTTGCCGACTTTTCCACCTCTATGCCTAACCATCTTTACATACCTTCCTTCTGAATAATATTTATAGCTAGTTGAACTGTTCTCATTCCTTTGAAGTACAAATCATCATCTTCATAAACAGCTAGATACAGACCATCTTTGTCTAAGATTAAATCTCCTGATACTACTACATCTATTGATGCAGTTTTAGTTTTAATACTCTGTCTTAAAATTTTTAAATAATCTAAGTAATTCTCTGATACTTTAGTAAAAAAAGATTCAGTTAAAAATACTTTCAAATAAAATCCCTTATGCTCCAAAATCAGAGTTACTTTTTCTTTTAAAATTACTATATCTGATAAAAAACCTATGGCATTCATAGTTTTACCGACAGATCTTTCATTGATATCACTAACTAGTTTACGTGGAATACGGATTCTTCCTTTTACCATTTCCTTAGTTACATTTGCTTCAACTAAATTAGCATCTCTTACAAGTTGTATCTTTAATCTTGAATCTGTTAATGTATCTGATGATTTTTTTGAAGTAATTCTTTTTATATTTTTAGTCTTTATTTGCTTACTTTGTTCATTTTCAAAAAGTTTTTTCCTAGCTTGTAACGCTCTATCTCTTTTTTCTTTGGTATTCATCTTATACATTATTAATCCATCTGAATGAACTAATAATTCTTCATTTGTTTCATTACGATAATACTCACATGTATCTAAGTGCTTCGACCCATTACGCCTTTTTAAATAAGCTTTTTTTATACCTGCTGGATAGTAAGTTAATGGGCAATTACAATTAGGACAAACTAAGTTTCTTAATCTATCATCCGTTATTTCAAATTTTTCAATATCCTCTAAAGAATACAGAACATCAATATTGCTTAATTTACACTTATTAATAATATTTCCTCCTTTTAAAATTAGACTTTTACTGAATTTTTAAAGGATAACTATGTATTTTTTCTCACTATATTTCCCCCTTTATTTAGAACGACAGAGGCAATATATACTTTTACACATATTAAAAATCTTGCTTTTGAGTACCATATTTGATATGTTGAATGTAATAAATATATTTGTATACTACTCTTTAGTATATAATGCCAAACTAATGAATTTGCCGATTCATTAGTTTTTTTGTTGTAACAGATTAAAATTCATACATAAAACCTATGTACATGATCAGTATATATTGAAAATAAAAAAAGTCAATAATCAAACACTAGGTATTGTGTTTGTATAATCAAACAAACACAATATCTAGTCATTTGTTCCTTGGTGCTTTTATCCATAAAACCAGAAAAAAACCTTATCTAAAAGAATCATTCCTTCTAGATAAGGTAAAACGATTAGTTCGATAAATCTAATTGCAACATGTAATCATCAATTATCGCAGACAAATCAGAGATAGACTGCTCACTGTATGAACTGTCATATCCGCTTGTCATGATGGTGATAAAGTACGGTTGTTTTTTATCTTTCACTAAGGCAATGTCATTACTGACTGTATACATTGGCATCCAACCTGTTTTATGCGCCACATCAACTCCAGGTAAACCAACATCCACACCATCATCAAATGTGCTATTTTGTATCCACTCGTAAAGTAGCTTTATATTTTTATTAGAATCTTTTTCTTCGTATACATATTCCATGGCTTTAGTTAAAATTCGTGGCGTTGAAAACACACGGTTATTTGGTGATTGAGGATCTAGTTCTGCTAAAAATTGAACAAAATTCGGTTCCCCTATGTCATTCAAAAGCATTAAATAAGCCACGTTATCACTGTATCTGATAACTAATTCAGCCAACTGTTTAATCGTATACTGTGTGCCGATTGGTTCAAATTGAATAATCCCAGTGCCATCAATTTTAAAATTCGCTGTATAAGTTAACTTTGTGTCTAAATCTATTTTTCCTTCATCAGCTAACGTCATCAAGTAGGCAATAAATGGTAACTTAATACTACTAGCTGTTCGTCTCACTTTATCCCCATCATAACTATAAGAATAATCATGATTGACAGTTTCAAGATACACGCTAACATCGCCACCATTTTGAGCTAAAAAATTGTCGATGGCTTGGTCAAGCTGTTTGGTTAAAGCTTTTGGTTTTAACTTTTTGACTCTTTTCTTTTCTCGCTTGTCAATATACTCACTACGATGCGATAAATATTTTGCTTCAATAAAACCTTTAGGCGGGTCACTGACTATTTCGACCCAATCAGTGTCACCTTTAACTGGTTTGACATTTACGACTGTCCCTTTCGGTAATTTATCTTCACTAACTTGTTGTGTTGTTAAATCTGTCAAAGGATAAATATGATCTGATACAACCTGTTCCTCATCAAATATGCTTTTCTTTTCTTTGTTACTTATCTCTTTTGCTTCATTTGTTTTAATTGAAATTGTCTTTTCAGCACTTGATTTGCTTACTGCTACTGTTTTTTTAGATGCATTGACACCTTTCACTAATTTTACTGAAAACCTTGTAACCATCCCTAACACGACTAACATCCCCACTAAAATAACAATCCTTTTTTTCAATCAATACTCCCCCAACTATTTGTATAATAATATCCACTCAATCATGATAGCACATTCATTTTCTATTTATCTACTTTCTATTAAAAATAAGTCATCTATTTATAAAGATAACGCATTTAGATGCTTTTTCTTTCAGTTTTTAGAATAAAAAAACCAACTATCCGTCAATACAAATAGTTGGTTCAATCTTTTATTTTTTAATGACTAAATCAATGGCTTCTTTGATTTTTTCATCACGGTCTTCTTGAGTGATTGATTCTTCTTCGATACAATCAATCAAATTTTCAGCCACAACGACACCAATTGCTCTATCAATGCTTGAGCGGATAGCGGATAGCTGAACCACAATGTCACGACAACTCTTGTCCTCATCTAACATTTTAAGAACTCCCCTAATTTGTCCTTCCGAACGCTTCAAACGATTACTAACTTTTCTTTTTGTGTCTTCCATTGTGACCACTCCTTATTATTTATGAAATTCCATTAATCGCCTTATACAGCAGATATGATCCATCTAAGTTTTTCACGTCATAACCCATTTGTGCAAGCATACGTTGTGCGATGTAACTTCTTTGTCCACTTTGACAGATTAAAATAATTTCTTTGTCTTTTGGTAATTCGTTTGCACGTTGACGAATATCATTAAGCGGAATATTAATAAACCCATCAATCGTTCCTTGCGCAAACTCTTCTGGTGTTCTGACATCGACTAACATTGCCCCTGACGCTTTCACTTGTTCTAATTCAGTTAATTGAATATTTTCGGCTAAATGTTCAATAATGTTTAATGCGGCATACCCAACCATATTCACAATATCTTTTGCCGAACCAAATGGTGGGGCATAAGTTAATTCTAATTCTGGTAAATCTTCAACAGTCAAACCACCTTTAATAGCTGTTGCTAAAACGTCAATACGTTTATCGGCTCCATCTTTTCCAACAGCCTGTGCACCATAAATTTTACCTGTTGTTGGATTAAATATCAACTTTAAGAAAATCATACTAGCACCAGGGTAATATCCTGCGTGGTTTTTTCCATCAACATGAACCACATGATACTTATAGCCTAAATCTTTTACTTGTTTTTCTGTTAAACCAGTTGACGCTATTGTTTGCTCAAATACTCGAACAATGGCTGTTCCAATACTGCCTCTATTTTTACGTGGCATACCAGCAATCACATCTGCCACTTGACGACCTTGACGATTGGCAGGTGAAGCTAGTGCAATCATGGCGTCTTCATCATTAATTTGATTTTTAACGATAATCGCATCACCTACTGCATAAATATCTTTAACATTTGTTTCATAAGAATCATTAACTAAGATACCCCCACGCATACCCAACTCAATACCAGCAGATTCAGCTAATCCATTTTCTGGGCGAACGCCAACTGACATCAAGATTAAATCAGTTCCTATTTTTTCACCAGTATTTAATACAAGTGTTTGTCCGTTATTTTCCATTGCTACAACACCTTGGCTAGTTAGAACTTTCACCCCTTTATCACGCAACTCGTTCGTAATAAACGAAGCCATTTCAGCATCAACTGTTGGTAAAACGTGTGGTGCCATCTCAATAATGGTCACTTCTAATCCACGATGAACTAAATTTTCTGCCATCTCTAAGCCGATAAATCCAGCTCCGATAACAACGGCATTTTTAGGCTTATGATTGTCTAAGTAATTCATTACTTGATCAACGTCAGGGACATTTCTTAATGTAAATAAGTTTGTTGCATCATTGATGCCGTCTAATGGTGGAATAAATGGTTTTGCTCCTGGTGAGAGAACTAATTTATCATAGCTCATTACTTCCTCTTGGCCATTATGTAACAGTGTCACTTCTTTTTTATCTGCATCAACTGAAATCACTTCTGTTTCAACTTTGACATCCAAATTAAATCTAGCTTTTAATTTTTCAGGAGTTTGAACTAATAAATCCTCACGATTGCTAATTTCACCAGAAACATAGTATGGCAATCCACAATTAGCAAATGATACATAAGGGCCTTTTTCAATAATCACAATGTCCATCTCTTCATCTAAACGTCTTAATCTTGTTGCTGCAGACATTCCTCCAGCAACGCCACCCACAATAATTGTTCTCATATTACTTATACCCCACTTTCAATGTTCCATTCCACATCATCATGCCACCTTCAATATTGTAGGCATCATACTTTTGACTAACTAGATATTGTGTGGCACGTTTACTTCTAGGACCTGATGCACAAACCACATAAACTGTTTTTCCTTTTGGTTTATATTGTTGAATCGTATCCAATGGAACATTTTTTGCTTTAGGTATATGCCCTTGAGCAAATTCTTCTGGACTTCTCACATCTATTAATTCAATCGGTTTTTTCAACTTTTCTTGTAATTCTTGTGCTGAAATACTTGGCACTTTCTTAAATAAAAACATATATTCCTCCTAGATATTTGCGTCTTACACAACCAATATACCCCCTACCCTATAAAAAGAAAAGTAATCTGCTCACTTTTTTAATGTATTTTTTACCTATTTCAATGTAAATAGCTTTCAAATTGGTTTGAATCTGATAAAATAGAAACAGATTAGTAAGTATATAAAGAGAGGTAATTAGGATATGTCGACTTTCGACAAAAAAACAACAGAACAGCACTACTATGAAACACAAGTTAGTGAAAAAGAATATTTACATTGGTATAAACAGCAACATTTTCCAACACAAGATATGCCATCTGTCACAGTTGATAATGTGATATTTTGTTACAATAAAGAACAAGATGCCTTAAAAGTACTGCTCATAAAACGTAGTACTCACCCTTTCAAAAACTCGTGGGCTCTTCCTGGAGGATTTGTTATTCCTGGAGAAGCAACAGCAGACAGTTGCATTAGAGAAACAAAAGAAGAAACCAACGTCACAATTACCCGTGAACACGTAGAACAACTTCATACCTTTAGTACTCCTGGACGCGATCCACGTGGATGGGTGATTACAGTCAGTTATTTAGCTTTTATTGGAGAAGAACCTCTTGTTGCAGGAGATGAAGCTGCAAAAGCATCTTGGTTCGATTTAACACGTGAGGGAAATTTGTTATACCTTACCAATCATCTTGATGCAAACATTTGTGTTAATTTAGATACTGGTGAATCAATTGGAGAGAATTCACTAGCCTTTGACCATGCCAAAATTATTATTAAAGCCTTTAACCGTGTATGCAATAAAATGTACCATGAACCTCAAGTCTTGCGTGTTTTAGGAAAAGATTTTACAATTAGTGAGGCAAGAAAAGTCTATGCTAAATTTTTAGGTGTCAATTTTAAAGATATTGATCATTCAAACTTTAAAAAAGCAATGTTACCTTACTTTACTGAAATTGGAGAACGTGCAACCGGTGTTGGTCGTCCTTCAAAAATTTATGAATTAAAATCTTAATTGATTACGGAGGAATCTCTTATGGAAAAAATTGTTTCATCTGCTGATGGTAGCCATATTTTTTACAAAATTTTAGGTCATGGCTCACCAATCTTTTTCATTCATGGAAACAGTGGCTCTCATCATGCCTTTCAAAAACAAGTTGATGCCTTTCAAAAAGACCATCAACTCATTTTAATGGACACTAGAGACCATGGAAAATCGACTAATGAAAGTAATCAACTTGATTTTCCTTCTATTTTTTCAGATATTCTAGCCATATTGGATAATGAACAAATTGAAAAGACGACAATGGTTGGTTTTAGTGATGGGGCCAATATTGCATTATCTTTTGCTAACTATTATCCTGAACGTATTTCAAAGATGGTACTGATTTCTCCAAATATAAGATTTGATCAATTAAAAAAGAGTAAGCAACTCCTTTATCGCTCCCTACATGCTGTTAGCGAACAATTATTACGTTTAAAAAAAGGAGCTAGGGTATTACGTTTAGCCATGAAAAATCTTCCTCTGACAACTAATTATCGTGAAAAATTAAAAATGCCGATTTTATTTATTTTTGGTGATAGAGATATTATCGATTTAAACAAAATGGCTCCCTTTATTGACTCATTAAAACAAGCTAAAATGGTTGTATTAGATAAAACTGGACATTCTATTTTAAAAACTAGACCTCTTCTAGTAAATAAAGAAATTAACTCGTTTATATAAAAATTCGTGATACGCTAGCAACTGCGTATCACGAATTTTTTAATTATGTTTATAAGCTTCTTCAATTAGTTGAGCTGATTCTTCAATTGATCGATTTTCAACGTTTATCACAATTGCCCCTAAAGAATCATATAAATCATGAGCAAAACTCAGCTCTTCTTTTATTCTGTCTAGGGAGACATAAGACGAA